>JBGOSR010000101.1:0-7575 GCA_041476065.1 Gaiellaceae bacterium | reverse complement strand
TACGCGATCCTCGCTGCGATGCAGGGCTTCATGCCCGAGCTCGGGATTCCGCGGGAGCGGATCGCCTTCATCTCGGGGATCGGCTGTGCCGCGCGCTTCCCGTACTACATGCAGACCTACGGGATGCACTCCATCCACGGACGCGCGCCGGCGATTGCGACCGGCCTCTCCACGTCCCGCCCGGACCTGTCCGTCTGGGTCGTGACCGGCGACGGCGACGCGCTCTCGATCGGCGGCAACCACCTGATCCACGCGCTGCGCCGCAACGTGAACGTGAAGATCCTGCTCTTCAACAATCAGATCTACGGGCTGACGAAGGGGCAGTACTCGCCGACGAGCCCGCTCGGGACGCGGAACAAGTCGACGCCGATGGGCTCGCTCGACTGGCCGTTCAACCCGGTCTCGATCGCGCTCGGCGCGGAGGCGAGCTTCGTCGGGCGCTCGATCGACACCGACAAGAAGCACCTGACCGAGGTGCTGCGCCGCGCGGCGAGCCACAGGGGATCCGCGCTCGTCGAGATCTACCAGAACTGCAACGTCTACAACGACGGCGCCTTCGACGCGGTCAAGGAGCAGACCGAGAACCAGATCCGCCTCGAGGACGGGAAGCCGATCCGCTTCGGCGCCGAGCGCGAGCGGGGCGTGAAACTGCGCGCGGACGGCTCGTGTGAGCTCGTGGACGTGGCCGACGTGGGGGAGGACGCCCTGCTCGTGCACGACGAGCACCACGAAGCTGCGAGCCTCGCGTTCTCGCTCTCGCGGATCTCACACACCCCGCATGGCCCGACCCCGATCGGAGTCTTCCGAGACATCGAGCGCCCGGTCTACGACGAGCTCATGTCCGAGCAGCTCGAGACGAGCAAGGCCGAGCGCGGCGAAGGTGACCTAGACGCTTTGCTCCACGCGGGCGACACCTGGGCTGTTAGCTAGCGGCTCAGGGCTACGGAGCGGACTTGCCCAGGCCGCCCGAGTGGAGCGTCGAGATCAGCTGCTCGACGTCCTTGACCTCGAGTAGTCGCTTCTGGTGCTCGTACTGGGCTCTGCGGGCATCTGCTCGCCGGCGCTCGGGCGACTTGCCGTCGCCGAGATCCAGCATGTAGGGCTCGTCAGGGGCGCGGTGTCTTTTCAGTCGGAGCACGGGAATCCTCCGTGTGCTCACGGCGTGACCGCACCGCCTGGGTTATCTGTCACTACGCAATATCGGTGATCCGGGCTCGTCCCGTGATCCCTTGCCTAAGTGAGTAAGCCGGCGACGCGGCCGATCGCGCCCGAGCTCGCGCCGGCGAGCAACACGAATGCGGCCAGGCAGGCGATCGTGATGACGGTCAGCACCGTCGCGTACTCGGCCATCGTCTGTGCTTCTTCCTGCGCTAGCAAGCTGTAGAGCTTCTGCATCGGAGCAGACCTCCTGAACGGGATCGGGGCGGGCCGCTGCACCGAGGAATGGGGTACTTGAGGAATCGTCCAGACGGCGCCGCGACGCGATCCCCCGCGGCAGGGATCCGCACCCCCAGAACGCGCAAACGGCGCGGCTGGAATGATCCCCAGCCGCGCCGTCGACGTACGTCGGTGCGTGTTACGTGATGTAGGCAGCGACGCGGTTCAGGGCGCCAACGATGTTCCCGGAAAGCAGGGCCAAAGCGCCGAAGACCGCGATCGTGATGACTGCCAGAACGACACCGTACTCGGCCATCGTCTGCCCGTCTTCACGCGCGAGCCAGTTGTAGAGCTTCTGCATCTGAGCAGACCTCCTGGACGGATCGGCACGGCCGCGGCACCGACGGATTATGTGTGCGAACTATCGTCGCGGGAGCGCGTCGGCTAATCCCTCGCACGAGCGTTTCTTGCCGGAACGACGAAGCCCGCCTCTGCGGAAGCGGGCTTCGCGGGAGCGAGGTATGGGGAGGGGAAGCTCTAGTTGCCCGCCTGGGTCGTCGAGACCGTGCGGACTACCTCGCAGTTGACGTAGATGTCGTGTTCGTTTGCGTTCACCCAGATGACGTCCTGTCCGGGCCCGCAGTCGAGCGTGTCGACCTGGTTGTCGTGCGCGAGCGCGTGGAGGACGTCGTCGCCGTCACCGCCGTTTACGACGTCGACGCCACGTCCGCCGAAGAGCCGATCGTTGCCGATCCCGCCGTCGACGTTGTCGTCTCCGCTACGGCCGCGGATGCGATCGTTGCCGTCGGAGCCGTTCAAGGCGTCGTTCCCGGGCCCGCCGACGATGAGGTCGTTGCCGATTCCGCCGTCGACGGTGTCGTTGCCCCAGCCGGCGAAGATCCGGTCATTCCCATCCAGGCCGCTGACGGTGTCGTTGCCGGCCATGGCGAGGATGAGATCCGAGGAGGGCGTCCCGGTGAGGACGTCGTCGCCGTTCGTGCCCCGGATCACGACGTGCCGGGCTGCCGCTGCGCTGACGACGACGAGCGCGAGCACGGCTACGAGTGAGAGGAGCCTGAGCTTGTTCATGCCCCACAGTGAAAACCCAGCCCGTGAGCAGGGAATGTTCGATCCGAAAGGATTCGGTAAGGATCGTCCGGCGCTAGCCGGAGTAGTCGAAGGCGGCCGCGTAGCCGCAGACGCCGTTGAACTCGAACCGGAGCGGGCCGTCGTCGACCCTTAGCTCCTCGGCGATCACTTCCTCGCCCGGGGTTTCGTGGCCGGGGATGAGGCAGGTCACCGTCTCGTCGCCGGGATAGGGCCCCGAGATGCGGACGCTCACCGCGTCGCGGACCCGGAACCACTGACGCCGCGGAGTGTGATCGAGCTCGATCTGCGCCGGCTTGACTCCGGCGAGGTTGCTCGCCTTCCAGGCCCAGGGGAAATGCTGGAGCTGCTCGCCCGCGACCCGGCCGGTCCAGATCTCCTCGATAGCGCGCTGCTGGGCGGGGTCGGCTCGCTCGTCGACGTAGAGCAGCCACGTCCACGGCGAGCCCTCCTCGTCGTCGCTATAGCGGGACGCGAGCGCGACGTTCAGGCCGGAGAGGGCGGTCGTGTCCGCGCTCCCGTCGACGATGTGCCAGGAGAGGGCGCCTTCGCAGATGCCATGCGTCGAGCGGCCGCCGGGGACGCCGTTGATCCGCCGGCAGGGGCAGATCGCCTCGCAGTTGCACGACTCGACGTACGTGCCGGCTACGCGCCAGGCGCTCAGGCCGGGCTCAGCGCAACGACCCGCTCGTTGCCGGTGTCGCGGTAGTCGGGGCCGAGCGCGTCGGTGAGCTTGCGCTCGAGCTCTCCGCTCGCGGCCAGCTCCTCGACGATGTCCGCGCCGCCGACGAGCTCGCCCTTCACGAAGACCTGCGGGATCGTCGGCCAGCCCGAGAGCGCCGAGAGCTCCTGACGGAAGCGCGGGTCGGGGAGGATGTCGACCGCGGTCACCGGCGCGCCAGCCGCGCGCAGGGCCGCGAGAGCGCGCTGGGAGTTGCCACAGGCGGCGAAGTTCGGCGTTCCCTTCATGAAGAGCGTCACCGGCTCGGAGGCGATGAGCTCGGAGATCTGGCTGCGGAGAGGAGTCACTGGGTTCCTTTCGTCTTGATGCGAAGCTCGTGGATCGAGCCGTCGGCGAGCGGTGCTGCAAGAGCGTCGTACACGAGCTTGTGCTGGTCGATGAGCGACAGGCCCTCGAAGCGGGTGCTGGCGACGGTTACCTGGAAGTGGTCGCCGCCGCCGGTCCGGTCGAGGACGGAAAGCTCCGTCGCATCCGGAAATGCCTGCTCGAGCAGGGAATGGAGGGGGTCGGTGGCCACGGGGGCATCGTAGCCAGCATGGCCTGTCGCGCCGTCACGGTCTTGGCCCAGTTCGGTCACACACGCGTGCGCTTTTCCCCGCTACGCTCGCAGCGGGGAGGAGGCTCGGGCACCTAAGTAAGGACGCGTGTACCTCTTAGGTCGGTTTCTCTTAGGTGGGTTTCGCTGGGCCGAGCTCGTCGAGGCGCCAATCGCGGCCATACGTCTTCGTCCGGCGTTGCACTCGAAGACGCGGTCGGCGGCGCGCGGGAAGGGCGGCGACGAAGCGAGCCCGCATCCGGAGCGCGCTCTCGACGGTCGCGCGCACGGCTCGGGGCGGGCTCGGGAACCCGAACGCCTCGAGCAGCGGCTCGTCCATGAGCGCATAGATCGCCTGGGCGCCGAACCGCTTCGGCAGTCCCGGGAACCACGCCAGGAACATGTCGCGCGTCGCCAGGCTGACCCGCCGGGTCTCCTCTGTCCGCCGAAAGTGGAGCGCCTCGTACTCCTCGTTGAAGCGCTCGAGCTCGCGGTAGCTCTCCGGGATCTCGCGAATCGCCATCCGCCGCCCGACCTCGCGCCAGAACTCGAACGTCGCGAGCTTCTCCGTCTCGATCAGCGGGCGCCAGCCGAACCGGGCGTTCCAGCGGATCGGCTCGAAGACGAACGACGAGAGGACATAGAGGAAATCCTCGTTCGAGATGTCGAAGCGCCCGTGAATCCGGTTCATCTGCCGGATCGCTCGTGTGCCCTCCTCGCTGTCGTAGCCGGCCTCGACGATCGTCGAGAGGATCAGGTCGGTGTCGTCGTAGCGCTTCTGCGCCGCGCGGCTGAACTCGCCAGTCGAGTCGAGCAGCGCGGCAACCGACGGCGAGGCGAAGGTTCGGAAGAGCGCGAGCTCGAGCGAGCGCGTCGTATCCCAGGGGAATTCGAAGCACGCGTCGAGGTAGACGATGCGGAGATGGTCGGCGACGGGATCCAGCGTCCGGATCTCGCGCAGCTGGCTCGATTCGCGCACCCTGCGCAAGATATCCAGCCTGCGTGATTAGACTCGCCGCCGAGGAGGGATCACGCCTTTGATGTTCCGACGCCGGCGACAGGTCACGCCGCCGCCTATGCGGCCTCTGATCTGGCCGTGGCTCGTGCTGTTGCTCGCGCTCGTCAGCACCGGGCTCGTCGGCGCGTACCTGCTCACGAGGGACAACGGCAGCTCGCCGACGACGCCGCAGGTCCCGGACGTCGTGGGCCTGAGCACGACCGCAGCCACCCAGAAGCTCGCCCAGCGGGGCTACTCAGCGATCGTCCGGGGCCGCGTCAGCAGCAGCGCGCGCTCGGGAGCCGTGCTCTCGCAGAGACCTGCGCCGGGAACGAAGCTCGCTCGGGGAGGCCAGGTGACGATCGTTGTCGCCAGGGTGCCGTCGACAGTCGAGGTCCCGAACGTCGTCGGCCTGCCCGTCGACCAGGCCTTCGTACGCCTCCAGGCCGCGAGCCTGAAGGGGCGAACCGCCAAGGTCGCCTCCACCCAGCCGAAGGATCGCGTCTTCCGCCAGGCGCCGGCCGGCGGCAGCCGGGCGACGAAGGGCTCGACGGTGACTCTGACCGTGTCCAGGGGCCGCAGTTCCGTCAAGGTTCCGCCGGTGCAGGGGCTGACCGAGGCGTCCGCCACCGCGACGCTGGCCAGGCTCGGCTTCCGCCTGAGCATCTCGCGCGTCCCGTCGGCTCAGCCGAAGGGGATCGTGATCTCCCAGCAACCGCCTCCCGGCACGAGGGCGCCGAAAGGGTCGATCGTCGGGCTCAACGTCTCGACCGGCAGCAACCCGGCCGCGGGCGGAGTCGCTGTGCCGAAGGTCGTCGGCCTCAGCCAGGGAGCCGCCGCCGATCGGATCGAGCGGGCCGGCCTCAAGGTCAACTCCTATCCGGTCGCTTCGAGCAAGCCGCAGGGCACCGTCGTCTCGCAGCTCCCCGCGGGCGGCACACAGGTCCTGCCCAGATCGCTCGTGCGGATCAACGTCTCGCTTGGGTCCGGCGCGCGCCAGAAGCGGATCGTCCCGGACGTCGCCGGCCGGGCCGAGGCTGATGCGCGGCACGTTCTCATCCAGGCGGGCTTCACGGTGCAGACGGTCGACCAGCCGACGAGCGACCCCGGCGAGAACGGCGTTGTCGTGAAGCAGAAGCCGGCCGCGGGCCAACAGGCTGCGGTCGGCTCGCAGATCGTGATCTACGTCGGCCGCGGTCCGTCTCCGTCGGGGTAGCCGGCTTCCTGCAAGCTACGGGGCGTGAGCCGCGTCGCCTTCATCTCGCTTTCTGTCACCGGACTGGCCCTCGCGGCCGGAGTCGGGGTCGCCTTTCTTCTCGCCGGACGAGGCGGCACGACAACCGCGATCACCGACATCGCTTCCAACTCGCCCACGAGCTCGTTCTCGCTGCCGCTGACCGAAGATCCCTCCGTGCTGACGGTCGCACAGCACAGCGGAGATGTGCTCGTCGGCCTCGCCGTCCGGCCAGGCGGCCCGGTCGAGATCGCGGCGCTTCGGGCCGAGACGCCGGTCGCGACAGACGCCCTCCGGCTGCAGATCGACGGGCGGGTGGTCGCTGCCCGGCCGTGCGGCTCCGGCTGCTCGCGAATCCAGGCGGCCGTCCTCGAGGGAACGCCCAAGCGCTTGACCGCGAGCGTGGGCTCCTCGACCCTTTCGTTCGACCTCCCGGGCAGACTGCCGCCGAGCGGCGCCGCGCTCTTCGCACGGGCGCAGAGGACGATGGACGCGCTCCGGTCGTTCAGGTTCAGCGAGCGGCTGAGCTCGGGCCGCGACGGGATCACGACCGCCTTCGACGTCCAGGCGCCGAACCGTCTCCGGCTGCGAACGGTGAACGGCTTCCGGTCGGTGATCATCGGCCGGCACCGGTGGGACTACCACGGTGGACGCTGGGAGAGCGGGCCCTTCCCGGGGCTGACCCTGCCGCAGTTGCTGATGTGGAACCGGGCCAAGCACGCGCGCATCGTCGGCCGGCGGTCGAATGGAGTGATCGAGCTCGCCGCGTTCGGCCTGCAGCCGGTGTCTGCGTGGTTCCGGATCGCGGTTGCCCCGACAGGACGGGTCGTCGAGGCTGAGATGATCTCGCCCAGCCACTTCATGGTGCATCGCTACAGCGACTTCAACGGAAGATTCGTGATCAAGGCTCCGAAGTGACGCACCACACAGGGGCGACGACTGCTTTGCGCGCCGGCGCGAGCTCGCGTTGACGCACTCGACGCTCCAGGTCGAGCATGCCGGCGAGAGCGAGGGGCTGCAGATCACCAGGCTCCGCCGCACCCGCTAGCGAGCTGCTTCCTCGCCTACGGCTCGTCCCGTCTCGAGCGGCGCTGGTGGCTCGCCGAGGCCAGTGCCTCGAGCCCGGCGAGGAAACCTGTCGGTACGGCCGGCGGCTCCGAGCGTCGCGCGAGCTCGGCCTGCTCTTCGGCGAGGACGCGCTCCCGCGCTGCGAGATCGGTGGCGGCCTGTCGCACCCGCTCGGCCTCGTCTTTGCGGCTTTGCTCGGCCGCCTCGGCCTCTTGCTCGAGGCCGGCGAGCTCGGCTGACCGCGTCTCGAAGTCCGCCTCCGCCTCCGCGAGGGCGTGCTCGCGCGCCTCGATCGTGCGGATCGTCTCGGCCGCGGCCTGCTGCTCTTGCTCGACGTCGGCCTGGAGGCGCGTGAGGGTGCGCTCGATCTCCTCGAGCGTCTTCGTCCGCTCGTCGAGCTCGGTCTCGCGTGCCGTGATCCGCTCCTCGACGCCCTCGACCGCGGCCGCGCGCTTCTCGATGTCGCGCTCGCGTGCGGAGAGGGCCGTCGAGAGGTACTCGGGATCGGGCGCTTC
>JBGOSR010000100.1:0-7653 GCA_041476065.1 Gaiellaceae bacterium | reverse complement strand
GCGAAGCCGGCCGGGCGGTTCGAGGCCACGCGCCTGATTGGCCAGCGTCTCCTGCTGTTGGGCGAGGCCGGACAGCTCGTTCTCCACGTCCGACTCCTTGGTGCCACGAGTCGTGAGGAGCGTGTTCAGCCGTCTGCCGAGCCGTTCGGAATCCGTCGCGTAGCCCGACACTTTTTCGACGTAGTGCTTGTAGGCGTTCTTTCGCTGATCCGCACGGCAGCCGTTCACCCAGAGGATGAGGAGGAGCACGATCAGGATCGCAAAGCTGATCAGCCCGATGAGGCGCAGGAGGGGCGTCAGGCCCGTCGGGGGCCGGACCGGAGGCCGGGAGCCACGGCGGCGCGGGCGTTCTTCCGCTGATTCCCGGGTGTCCGACTCCTCGAAGAAGTCGAACTCGATATCGCTCTCGCGGTCGCTCATGAGGGTTCGGCAGGGCTAGAGCCGCGTCACTGTATCGCGTTCCCCGGCTAGTGCAGGAGTTTTGGGGACGGACGCCAAATCCTGGGAGCGCATGTCGAGCGGCCTCGAACCTGTGGACCACAGCAGCCTCGTCCTTGGCCGCTACCGTCCCCTGCGCCCGCTGGGGAGCGGCGGTTCGGGCACCGTCTGGCTTGCTCGGGACGAAAACTCGGGCCTGGAAGTGGCGCTCAAGATCATCGCGAAGGAGGGAAGGGCGGGGCCCCGGGCCGAGCGCGAGGCCGAGGCGGCCACGCGGCTGCGCCATCCCCACTGCCTCCGCGCATACGGGCTGGAGTCCGACGACAAGCATCTCTACATCCCGTACGAGTACGTGCCGGGCTCGACGCTCCGGCAGGTCATTCGCGCGGGCGAGCTGAAAGACGAGGGCGCTGTCGAGGCGGCGGCGCAGATTCTCGAGGCGCTGGCGTTTGCGCACGCTCAGGGCATCGTGCATCGCGACGTGAAGCCGTCGAACGTCCTCGTCGTCGAGGGGGAGAGCCTCTCAGTGCGGCTGTTCGACTTCGGACTGGCCCAGCTCGCCGACGCAGACACGCTGACGGCCGTCGGTGACGTGCCGGGCACGCTCGCGTACATCTCGCCCGAGCGGCTGCACGGCGAGACGGCGGGCCCGCCGGCCGACGTCTGGGCCGTCGGCGTGCTCCTTTGGGAGGCGCTCTCCGGCCACCATCCGTTCTGGCGCGCCTCGCTGCTCGAGACGGGCGAGGTGATCAAGTCGGGCGCTCCTTCGATCGGCGAAGCGCGGCCCGATCTTCCTGACCGCCTCGTCGCTGCCGTCGACGCTGCCCTCTCAGTCGATCCGGCACAGAGACCTGCGGCATCGACACTGTCCAAGGAGCTGCGGGACGCCTGGTGGGAGCGGGCGCCAAAGCGCAAGCGGCCGAAGACGAGAGCCCGGGTCGAGCCGAGGCGAGTGTTGCTGCGAAGCGAAGCCCCGGCTCTGGCGGCGCTCGTGACGAGCTGGACCGCCGCCGCTCTTCCCTTCTACCCCGCCCGCTGGCCGCTTCTGCTCGCTGCGGTCGCCGCTGTGCTGACGGCCGCGCGCGCCCGGCTGGGGCTCGCGTTCACGCTGGCCGTTCCCGTGTTCCCCCTCGGCAACGTGTCGCTCGGCCTCGCGCTCGCGTACGCGGCGCTCGCGACTGCGTGGCTCGCGCTCATGTGGGGCGACCCGCGGCGCGGCCTCGCCTTCGGAACCGGCATCGTTCTCGGCCCGATCGGCCTGCTGGCACTCGTGCCGCTTGTGGTGATGCGCGTCCGCAACACGATGCGCCGGTCTGCGCATGCGCTCGCAGCGGTTCTCCTGGCAGGCGTCGTCGCAGGGCTCCACGGCTGGGCAATCCCGTTCAGCGGCGCGGACACGGCCGCCCTGGGCATTGCCGGAAGCGAGCATCCGATCGGGGTCCTCCACGCGATCTGGCACTGGCTTCTGAACAACCCGGCACTTGGGATCGAAGCCCTGATCCTCGCCGCGACAGCCGGCGCTCTCCCACACGTAGCACGCCGGGCCGACCTCTCGATTGCGGCGTTCGCGGCCACGCTCATCGCGGCGACTCTGCTCGCGGCCCCGCATGCGGGCGCGGTGCCGCTCGTCTTTGCGGGCTGGGTCACGTACGTCATCCTCACGGTGCAGTCGAGGCGGCTGCCCGTGCGCGTCGGCGAACGGCACCGTATCGGCACAGTGTTGGCGCAGACACGCGCGCTTCTCCGAGATAGGCTGAAAGTGGCGGGTGGTCCGCGGTGGCCCCGGCCACAGGAGCAGTTCAGGCAGGCAGACGCTCGCTAAACTCGCCGACGGGGTAGAACCCGCCCGTGACCGTGCTTCGAAACATCGAGCAGAAGATCGAGGCGCTTTTCGAGGGCGTCTTCAGTCGCGCGTTCCGTACGAACGTCCAGCCCGTCGAGCTGGCACGCAAGCTCGCGAAGGAGATGGACGACCACCGAATGGTCTCGGTCTCGCGCGTCTACGCCCCCAACGAGTACTCCGTGTATCTCTCGCCGGCCGACCGCGAGCAGTTCGAAAGCTATGAGGAATCGCTCACGAGCGAGCTCCAGGAGTACCTCGGCGAGCATGCTCGACGCGAGTCGTACGTCCTCCTGAGCTCCCCGAACGTGCTCATGCACACCGACTCGGACCTCGAGGTCGGCGAGTTCGGGATCGCAACGCGCATGGTGCAGCCGGAGCCGGGCCAGGGGCCGGCCGGAGGGCCACTGCCGGAGGCGGCGCCAGGCGCGACGATGGTCTACAAGCCTCAGGGCCCTCCGACGCATGCGGCGACTCCCGGTGAGCTCGGGGTCGAGCCCGAGGTCGTCACGCTCGACGAGAACGGCACGAAGCACGAGATCGACCAGGCGAGCGTCGTCATCGGCCGCTCGAAGGACTGCGACATCCGGCTCGCCGACCCGAACGTCTCCAGGCGCCACGCAGAGCTGAGGCAGGAAGGAGCGGCCTACTGGATCCTCGACCTCGGCTCGACGAATGGGTTGACCGTCAACGGCCGCCGCCAGCAACGTGCCAAGCTCGAGAACGATGACCGCATTACCATCGGCTCTACGGACCTTGTCTTTCGCCGAGGCTCATGATCGCTGCCTCGGTCGATGTCGAGGGCGTGCTGCTCCTCTTGAAGGCATGTTTCCTCGTTCTTCTCTACCTCTTCATCTGGCGGATCGTGCGCACAGCAAGCCGTGACCTCCGCCTCCCCCAGGAGAGCTTCGTGCTCGCCCCGCACGAGGCTGCAGCTGTCGGGCTTCGGCCCGAGCCCCAGCTGAACATGGGCCGCCTCGTCGTCCTGAAGAGCACCGCAATCGACGAGAACACCGAGTTCGCGCTCGACTCGGCCGGGATCTCAATCGGCCGCGGAGGGCCGAACAAGGTCCGGCTCGACAACGACGAGTTCGCGTCCGCGCAGCACGCTCGCGTCGAGCCGCGGCGCGACGGCGTCTGGATCGAGGACGTCGGCTCGACGAACGGCACCTTCGTCAACGGCGTGCGGCTCTCGAAGGCCCGCAAGCTGGCCGCCGGAGATCTCGTTCGCGTGGGTGAGACCGACCTGAGGTTCGAGGCATGACGTTCCTCGGCCAAAGCACGGGGCTTTCGCATCCAGGCCGGAAGCGTCGGCGCAACGAGGATGCCTGGGTCTGCCAGCCGCCCCTGTTCGCCGTCGCGGACGGTATGGGCGGCGCGCGCGGGGGCGAGATCGCCTCACGTGTCGCCGCGACCGCCCTCGGCGAGACCGTTGACGGAAGCGGCGAGGCTCGGGTCGTCGCGCTCATCCAGGAGGCGAACCGACAGGTCTTTCAGCGGGCCCGCGACGACGCCGACACGTCCGGCATGGGCACGACGATCACCGTCGCCCTCGTCGAGGACAGGGTCGTCGCAATCGGCCACGTCGGCGACTCGCGCGCCTATCTGATCCGCGACCACAAGGTCGAGCAGCTCACCGACGACCACTCGCTGGTCGCCGAGCTCGTCCGCAGCGGCAGGCTCTCGCCGGAGGAGGCCGAGATTCATCCGCAGCGCTCGGTCATCACCCGGGCGCTCGGCACCGACCCGGACGTCGACGTGGATTCCTTCTCGGTCGAGGGCCAGCCGGGCGACGTCTTCCTCATCTGCTCGGACGGGCTGACCTCGATGGTCGACGACGAGACGATCCTCGGCATCGTCGACGAGCGACGGGCCAACCTCGACGCAGCCGCAAAGGAGCTCGTGGGCGCGGCGAACCGCAGCGGCGGCGAGGACAACATCACCGTCGTCTTCTTCGAGCTCACCGACAAGGTGCCCGAGCCTCCTGCCGAGACGAAGGCGATGCCCGCGGTCCAGGAGCCTCCAACACTCGAGGCCGACGAGGACACGCTCTCCGGCCTCGAAGGCGTGCCGGCCGTCGAGACGATGGTCGTTCCGGTGGAGCAGGCGGAGGCACTGATCGAGAGGGACAGTCCCTCGGCGGGGACTGTCCCTCAGGAGCCGCCAAAAGAGCGCTTCAGCGTCCAGGCCGCGCGGCTTGTCGTTGCGCTGGCCGTGGTCGCGGCGCTCGCCCTGCTCGTGTACTGGCTCCTCGGCCAGAGCAGATGAGCTACCGGAACCGCGAGCTAGCCAACCTCTCCGTCGTCGCGATCATCACCGGCCTCGGCTTTGCGAGCGTCTACATCGCGCGCCAGGAGGTCGTCTCGACGGGATCCCTCTCGTACGCGCTCTTCTTCTTCGCGCTCTACCTGGCCGCGCACGTGATCGCCCGTGTGACGGTGCCGCAAGCGGACCCGTACCTGCTGCCGATGGCAGCGCTGCTGACGGCGATCGGCGTCACGGAGATCTACCGGCTCAATCCGACCGACGCGTTCCGGCAGGGCCTGTGGATCGTGGTCGGGGTGGCCGCATTCGCCGGAACGCTGCTTGCGCTGCGCCACGACTACAGGCGGCTCGAGAGCTACAAGTACCTGTTCGGGCTGACCGCGGTCGGGCTCCTCTTCCTGCCCGCCTTGCCCGTGATCGGGGCGCGAATCAACGGCGCCCGACTGTGGGTGCACGTCGGCGGGCTCCAGTTCCAGCCCGGCGAGCTCGCCAAGATCATGCTGATCGTTTTCCTCGCGGGTTACCTCCGCGAGAAGCGCGAGGTGCTGGCCCAGGGTCGCCTCAAGGACTTCGGGCCGCTGCTTGCGATCTGGGGCGCGGCGATGCTCGTGATCGTCGAGACGAACGACCTCGGGAGCGCGCTCCTCTACTACGGAATCTTCCTCTCCATGCTGTACGTGGCGACTGCGCGAGCCTGGTACGCCGCTGCGGGGGCCGTCCTCTTCGTCGGCGGCTCCGCGCTCCTCTACCAGGCGGTGCCACGAGTCCGGGAGCGAGTCTCGGTGTGGATCGACCCCTGGTCGCATGCGCACACAACCGGGTACCAGATCACACAGTCCCTCTACTCGATCGGGAACGGCGGCTTCGCGGGCAAGGGGCTCGGCAAGGGGGTCTTCGCGACGACGAACGGCCACACCCTGATCCCACAGCTGAACACCGACTTCATCTACTCCGCGCTCGCGCAGGAGCTTGGAATCGTCGGCTCGGCGGCGCTCATCCTCGTCTACATGCTCTTCTGCCTGCGCGGGTTCCGGATCGCGCTGCTCGCACAGGACGGCTTCTCGAAGCTGCTCGCGATCGGCCTCACGTTCGGCTTCGCACTGCAGACGTTCATCATCGTCGGAGGCGTCCTACGAATCATCCCGCTGACGGGGATCACACTCCCGTTCGTCAGCTACGGCGGATCGAGCGTCGTCGCCAACTTCATCCTGCTCGCGGGCCTCCTGCTCGTCTCGCACCGGGCGAACTCGGTTGCGCAGCTTTCGATGGAGGGCCGCCCTTGAATCGCCAGATCACGCGTATGGCCGTCGTCGGGCTCGCCCTGCTCGCAGCGCTCGTCGTCGGCACGACCTACTGGCAGGCCTGGGCTGCCGGCGGGCTCGCCGACCGGCAGGACAACTCGATCCAGCGAGTCGCCGAGTTCTCCGTGAAACGCGGGAAGATCTACGCCGCCGACGGGAAGACGGTGCTCGCG
The DNA here is from genome assembly GCA_041476065.1 of Gaiellaceae bacterium. Lineage (GTDB taxonomy): Bacteria > Actinomycetota > Thermoleophilia > Gaiellales > Gaiellaceae > VAXT01. The sequence continues at coordinate 1,636 of JBGOSR010000100.1, read as the reverse complement.
GACAACGTGAAGCGCAAGGTGGCCGGACAGACCCTCTACTTCCGCACGTACCCCCAGCGCGGGCTCGCGGCGCACATCGTCGGCTACTCGACACAGGTTCGCTCGCGGGCGGGGCTCGAGGCCTCGGAGAACGACTTCCTGACCGGCTCGAACACGAACCTGAGCACGGTGCTCGGCACGACCTTCGACAAGCTGAAGGGGGCCACGGTCAAGGGCAACGACCTCCACCTGACGTTGCGAGCCGGCGCGCAGGCGGTCGCTTTGAACGCGCTCGGCGGCAAGTGCGGGGCGGCCGTCGCGCTCGACCCGCGCACGTTCCGCGTGCTCGTCAGCGTCTCGAGCCCGACCTACGACCCAAACCTGATCGAAGGCCGATACAACCTCGCCAAGAAGTCCAAGTTCGGCTGCTCGCCGCTCTTCAACCGCGCCGAGGCCGGCCTCTACATCCCGGGCTCCGCCTTCAAGGTCGTGACCGCAGCGGCGGCCCTCGACAGCGGCCGCTTCACGGTCGACTCGACGTTTCAAGACCCGGGCTTCTGCACCGAGTACGGAAAGCCGGTCAAGAACTTTGCGGACCAGAACGGACCGGAGGTCTTCGGCAGAGTCAACTTCACGCAGGCGCTCCAGCATTCGATCAACGCGGTCTTCTGCGAGGTCGGGAAGGCCCTCGGCGCTCAGAAGATCCTCGACTACGCCAAGCGCTTCGGCTTCTACTCGGTGCCGCCGCTCGAGACACCCGTCAACGAGCGGGCGATCAGCGGCCTCTACAACAAGGGCAAGCTCTTCTATCCGAAGAACGACTTCCAGGTCGACCCGGGCCGCCTCGCGTTCGGCCAGGAGCGCCTGCAGGTGACGCCGATCCAGATGGCGATGGTGACGGCGACGATCGCCAACGGGGGGCTCCTGATGCGGCCGTACGTCGTCGACCGGGTCGTGGCGCCGGACGGATCGACGGTCACGAGGACGAAGCCGGACACGCTCGGACGCGCCATCAGCGAGAACACCGCCACGGACCTCGCCGGGATGATGGAGCAGGTCGTGCGCGGCGGGACAGGAACCGCGGCGCAGATCCCGGGCATCCGCGTCGCCGGCAAGACGGGAACCGCAGAGACGGGAGCGAATCACGTCAACACGACGTGGTTCATCTGCTTTGCGCCCATCGACAATCCGAAGGTCGCCGTCGCAGTGGTCCTCGAGCGGCAGAGCGCGACCGGCGGCACGACGGCGGCCCCGATCGCCAAGTCGATCATGGAGGCGCTGCTTCCGTGAGCGAACGTACCCTGAGTAGGACATGGCCTTCGTCGACACGCTGATCAACACGCTGTTCGACGGCCGCTACCGGATCGTCCGGAAGCTCGGCTCGGGGGGGATGGCCGACGTCTACCTGGCCGAGGACGAAGAGCTGGGGCGCCGGGTCGCGATCAAGATCCTGAACGACCGGCACGCGAACGACGAATCGTTCGTCGAGCGCTTCCGCCGCGAGGCGAAGAACGCCGCCGGGCTCTCGCACCCGAACATCGTCTCGATCTACGACCGCGGCGAGGCCGAGGGCACGTACTACATCGCGATGGAGTTCCTCGACGGGCGCTCGCTCAAGGAGCTGATCGTCGGGCGAGGGCCGGCGCCGATCAAGGTC
>JBGOSR010000099.1:0-7688 GCA_041476065.1 Gaiellaceae bacterium | reverse complement strand
GGCGTCGTCCAGCTCGTGATCAATCCGGAGCATGCGCCTGCGGCCGCCGAGCTCGCGAAGGAGCTTCGCAACGAGTTCGTGGTCCGCGCCAGGGGTGACGTCGTCACGCGCGCGCCCGGGACCGTGAACGCGAGCATCGCGACGGGCGAGATCGAGGTGCAGACGAGCGAGCTCACAATCGTGTCGCGCTCGACGCCGCTTCCCTTCCAGCTCGACGAGGAGGGAGTCGACGAGACGTTGCGCATCCGCTACCGCTGGCTCGACCTCCGCCGCGAGCGGATGCAGCGCAACATCAGGGCGCGCGCGAAGCTCGTCTCGATCATCCGCTCCGAGATGGAGGCGGCGGGCTTCGTCGACATCGAGACGCCGATCATGGGCAAGCCGACGCCCGAGGGCGCCCGCGACTTCCTCGTCCCGACGCGGCTCCAGCCCGGCCGCTTCTTCGCGCTCCCGCAGAGCCCGCAGATCTACAAGCAGCTGCTCGTCATCTCCGGCTTCGAGCGCTACTACCAGATCGCGCGGTGCTTTCGGGACGAGGATCTCCGCGCTGACCGTCTGCAGGAGCTGACCCAGCTCGACGTCGAGATGGCGTTCCCCGACGTCGAGTTCATCATCGAGCTGATGGAGAAGATGGTCCGCGAGATCTGGAGCGAGACGCTCGGTGTCGCCCTCGAGACGCCGTTCCCGCGCATGACCTACGCCGAGGCGATGCTCCGCTACGGCAGCGACAAGCCCGACCTGCGCTTCGGCCTCGAGATCGAGGACGTGACCGAGCTCACGCGCGGGTCCGAGTTCAAGGTCTTCGCGGAAGCGCCGGCGGTGCGCTACCTGAGGGTGCCGCAGGAGTACTCGCGCGCCGAGCTCGAGAAGCTCGAGGAGTTCGCAAAGGACTGGGGGGCAAAGGGGCTCGCATACATCGTCTACGGCGAGGACGGCGAGGCGCGCTCGCCGATCGCGAAGTTCCTGTCGGAAGAGGAGCTCGCCGGTTTCCGGGCCGACCCCGGCTCGACCGTGCTCTTCGGGGCGGACGAGCCCGACAAGGTCGCCCGCGTGCTTGGGGCGCTGCGCAGCCGTCTGGGTCACGAGCTCGGGCTCATCGACGAGGACGTCTTCCGCTGGGTGTGGGTGGTCGACTTTCCGATGTTCGAGTGGTCGGAGGAGGATCAGCGCTGGACCGCGGTCCACCATCCGTTCACGCGGCCGGCCCCGGAGTCGGAAGCGATGCTCGAGAAGGATCCCGGGCGTGCGCTCGCCGTTGCCTACGACCTCGTCGCCAACGGCGAGGAGCTCGGCGGCGGCTCGTTCCGGATCCACGAAGCCGAGCTCCAGGCACGGGTCTTCGACATCCTGCAGATCACGCCTGAGGAGCAGCAGGCCCGGTTCGGGTTCCTGCTCGAGGCGCTCGGCATGGGCGCGCCGCCTCACGGCGGGATCGCGTTCGGCATCGATCGCATGGTCATGGTCCTTGCGGGCGAGCCCAACCTCCGCGATACCGTTGCGTTCCCGAAGAACCAGGCCGGCTTCGATCCGATGAGCGGAGCGCCGGCCGAGGTTCCGAAAGAACAGCTCGACGAGCTAGGAATCCAGCTTGCGCCGCAGAAGGAGAAGCCGAGCTAACGCGGCGGCCCTCGGCCGCCGATGGAGCGGGCATACTTGACGTAGCACCGGCCAGGAGGAACGGAATGGCGATAGAGGGACCAGGAGCAGCGCGCGAGACGCCGCCGGCGATGACTTCGCTGCCGCGGCTCGAGGACCTCGGCATCATTGCCGGGGGGTACGACGAGCAGGCCGTTCGCAACGCCTTCGAATCGTTCCGCCGCCATGCCGTCCAGCTACAGGCCCAGCTCCGCGTCCTTCAGGCTGCCGGCCGCTCGACCCAGGTCGAGCCGACCGGGCACGCCGTCCGCATGGACGCGCTCCATCTGATCCGCGAGGCCGCGGAGTTCGCCGACGTTCTCGAGCGCGACGCGCAGAACGCGTCCGCCGCTCAGTTCTCGCGGACGGAGCAGGAGGTTCGGCACAAGCAGGTCGACCTCCAGCAGCGGGAAGCCGAGATCTTGCGCTACAAAGACGAGAGCGAGCGCCAGCGCAACGAGATCGTGACCGCCGCCCGCAACGAGGCCCGCCAGCTCGTCGCCGATGCGAACCGCGAGGCGAGCAAGGAGCTCCGCGAGTCCGAGGCCCGCGGCGCGCGTCTCCTCGAACAGGCGCGCCACCAGGCGACCGAGCTCACGAATGCGACCCGTGCCGAGGTCGAGCAGACTCTCGAATGGGCGCGATCCCAGGCGTCGGCGATCATCGCCCGTGCTCAGCACGGCGCCGAGCAGATGCTGGCAGCGGCCGGGTTGGGCGAGGCTGTGGCCACAGAGGTCGCGGATGCGATCGTCAAGTCCGCAGAGGCAGGTGCAGCGGCGAGCCGGGCGGCTGCAACGGGCCAGGATGCACCCGTTTCCGCCGAGCAGACCCCCGCCGAGCCGCCGCGGGTCGCGCCTGCACCGGCAACTCCATCGCCCGCACCGAAGACTCCACGGCGCACCCGACCGGAGCCTTCCGGGGCGCCTCAGCCAAAGGCTCCCGAGCCCGAGGCACAGGAGCCGGAGACCTCGCCTTCGGGCTCAGACGACACGAACGCGTAGCGGGCTCTAACCTTTCGGACGCATGCCAGCTGCAATTGGGCCGAGATTCGTGCTCGAAGCGGGCTTTCTCATCCTGCTCGCGGTCGTCGTCGGCCTTGCAGACCTCAGCCCGGCGCTGATCGTCCTCGTGATGACAGTCGGGTGGCTGCTCGTCGCGCTCATCGAGTACTTCGCCTGGCGGCAGACCGTCGGATTCGCCAGCGTCTCCCGTTTCGCGACGGCCGAGGCCGCTCCGATCGTCCACGAAGAGGTTGTCGAAGAAGCCCCGCCGCCTCCGCTTCCGCCTCCGGCACCGTCTGCTCCCCCGCCGGCCGAGGAGGAGACGATCGTTGCGCCCCCTCAGGCCGAACCGCCTCCGGTCGAGCCCGAGCAAGCCCTCGCCTTCGAGCCCGAGCGCCTGATCACCCATAGCTTGGAGCCGCTGAAACCTCGACCGCGCCGGCGCTGGATCATCTTCGGCCCGTACGAGCGGCGCGAGGGTGACCGTGAAGAGGAGCGTTAGGGAAGCTCGCTGGGCGGATCTTCCGTCCGCGCGAACACGTTTCACGGCCGAAGCCGTATTCCTGATCCTCGTCGCGGCAGGAGCGGCACTCGCCCAGCTCAGCCCCCTGTCGATTATCGGGCTCATGCTCGTCGCGTGGCTGCTCGTCGCTCTCATCGAGCGGGCGAGCTCGCGTGAGCACGCCAAAGCACACGCCTCCGCCGAGGAGACGGATGTCCTTCCGATGCTTGCGGACGAGCCCTCTGCAGACGAGCCCGAGCAGCCTGCAGAGGAGCCCAGGCCGAGCGTCGCCTCGCGCTGGGCCTTCTGGCGTCGGGAGCGCGTCGCAGCCGAACCGCTTTCGGCACCGACCGCGTCACTCGAGGAGCGGCCTTCGCGTGGGCATGTCCGGAAGATCGAGGTCGAGCCTGCGCCTCAGGTGACCGAGGTCGAGCCGGTGGTTGCCGAGGTCGTCGACACGGAGATTCCGGCGCCGGGGCCGGCGGTGACCAAGCGCCGGCTCGAGTTGCCCGGGCTCGAGGAGACCGAGACGGTGCGGGCAGCCGCTTCGCCTCCGTCAGAGGCGCCGGCAGAGGCTCCTGCCGAGACGCCGATTGCAAGGCCTGCAGTCGAGCCCTCGGCTGCAGAGCCTCCCGTCGAGCCGCCCCCTGTCGAGCCTCGTGTCGAGCTGCCGCTCGCCGAGCCTCGTGTCGAGCCGAACCCGCAGCCCCCTCCGATCGAGCGCGCGCCTCCGCCGCCGCCCGAGCCCCCCTCGCCGCCTGCGCCGCGACCGCCCGCGCGCGAGTGGAACATCTGGGATCTCGAGCGGCGGGCCCGAGAGCAGGCCGGCGACGTCGCGCGCGACGAGGAATGGACGGCGCTCTTCATGAACCTGCGGCAGTACGCCAACGCCGACGGCGTTCTTCCGAAGGAGTTCGACGACCTCGTCCGGGAGTCGTTCGCCGAGCTGATCCAGGCTGCATAGGCGTTGTCCCCGGCCCTCGCACAGCGCGTCATCACCCTGGCGGCAGTCGGCCTGCTGGCGATCGTGGTCGGTCTCGCGATTGCGTCGAGCCGAGGCGGCTCCGGAAACGGCCACGGCCTTCCCGCCAGAGTCGGTTCCTGGTACCACGCTCGGGCGGCTCCCATGAGCCGCGACCTCGAAGGCACGACGACGGCCTGTGGCGTGCGGCTCAGCGCGAAGAGCCTCGGAATCGCGGATCCTGTGCTCCCATGCGGCGCGAAGCTGTACATCGGCTACGGCGACCAGGACATCCTGACCCAGGTGATCGCCGTCGGTGCCGGGCCGGGGGACGCTCGCTTCGCAGTGACGCCTGCCCTGGCGCAGACGCTGGGCATCGAGCGCACCGTCACCATCCGCTGGGGCTATCCCGCGCTAGAGTGAGTCGTGCTCGACCCTGTGCGTGATCCCGTTGCAAATGTTGAACCAACATCACTGCAAAGGGAGCTCGAGTCCGGCGAGCCTTCGGGCGTAGTCGGCAGGGCACCCACCTGGCTCGTCCAGGTTCGCAACGCGGCGGGACGTCATCGGCAGGGTGGGGCATTTTTCTCTTCCGCTCGCGGGCGGGTTGGAGGTAGTCCTCAGCTAGCCTGAATTCCATGGTCGAGGTGACCGGAGACGCCACGCGTGGCGAGGAGTGGGCCTGTGTGAGCCTCGTCGTCGACGGCGATCGCATCGTCGAAGCGGATGCCGAGGGGATCGAGGCGTCACTGGTCGGTCTGACTCTGCTCGAAGCCGCGGCCGTTCCGGGCGAACGGCTCGCTGCCGATGCGCTTGCGAACGCGATCGGGCCCATATTCCGCGCCGCCGCCGATCCTGCGCGGATCGCTGTCGCAATGAGCGGTGGAGTCGACAGCGCTGTTGCGCTCCTGCGCGCCGGCCCGGCCGCGGTCGGCGTGACGCTCCGGCTCTGGATCGACCCGAAGGCACCTGACTCCGAGCGTGCCTGCTGCTCGCCGGAGGCGGTGATCGCCGCGCGCGAGACCTGCCATTCGCTCGGGCTCCCACATGTCACGTTGGACGCGCGGGAGGCTTTCCGCCGCGCGATCGTGCAGCCCTTCGTTGAGAGCTACGCCCGCGGAGAGACGCCGAACCCGTGCACGCGCTGCAACGGCAGCTTTCGGTTCGCGCAGCTCTTGGACTTCGCCCGCCGCGCCGGTGCTGCGCGGCTCGCGACGGGCCACTACGCGCGCATCGTCGAGCATCGGGGCCGGCTCCTGCTCGCGCGGGCAGCCGACGAGCGGAAGGACCAGTCGTACATGCTCGCGCGGCTCGATCCTCGCCGGCTCGAGCGAATCTGGTTCCCGCTCGGCGAGCAGACAAAGGAAGAGACCCGCGCCGAGGCAGAGCGCGCCGGCCTCCAGGTCGCGCGGAGGCCCGAGAGCCAAGAGGCGTGCTTCCTCGGCGGCGGCGACTACCGAGAGTTCCTCGAGCGGCACGGCCTTCCGGCCCGAGAGGGAACCGTCGTCGACGAGCAAGGGACGACGGTAGGCGCGCACCAGGGGTTTTGGCGGTTCACTCCCGGGCAGCGGCGGGGCCTCGGAGTCGCGTCGGGCCGTCCTGCATATGCGGTTCGCAGCGACCCGGAGACGAACACTGTCGTGATCGGTCCGCGCGCTGCGCTCGCACGCCGGTCAGTGACTGCGAACGGCCATCTGTTCGCCTCGGTGACGCGGGGCGACGCGAAGCTCCGCTATCGCTCACCTGCGCTGCCCGCGGACGTCGAGGTGACGGACGGCGGCTTCCGCCTGCAGTTCGACGAGCCGGCGTACGGGATCGCCAACGGGCAGACCGCCGTGGTCTACGAGGACGAGGTTGTGGTCGGATCCGGCACGATCGCCTCCAGCGCCAGTTGATCCGCACCCCGGCCCGCACCTTCTCCGTTGTCCACAGCGAGAGGGCCGTTCCGTTCCGATGATTGACGAGATCACGCTCACGATTCCCCGTGATCGCGCGCTGTACAGCGTCGTCCACCTCGTCGTCGGCGGGCTCGGCATCCGGCTCAATCTGACGATCGAGCATCTCGAGGACTTGCAACTTGCGCTCGACGCTGTGCTCGAGCGGGCGCGCGAGTCCGAAGAGGTGACGATCGTCTTGCGGGTGAAGGACGGAGAGATCGAGACCGCGATCGGCCCCCTGCGAGACGGCGTCGGTGCCGAGCTCGAGACGACTGAGGGGAAGGAGGTCGGCCTCCGCCGGATCCTCGACACGCTCGTCGACGGAGTCGAGCTCGCTCCGGGCGAGGGCGGCGATTGGGTGACGTTGACGAAGGCGGTCAAGGAGCGAAGCGAGTGACCTCTGCCGAAGACCGCGCCCTGCTGAGGCGGTACCACGAGGACGGCGATCTCGCCGCGCGGGAGCAGTTGATCGAGCAATACATGGCGCTTGTCCGGTCGCTCGCGCGGCGCTACTCGTATCGCGGCGAGCAGTTCGACGATCTCGTCCAGATCGGTGCGATCGGCCTGATCAAGGCGATCGACCGCTTCAGCCTCGACCGTGGGGTCGAGCTCACGACCTACGCGACGCCGAACATCATCGGCGAGATCAAGCGCCATTTTCGTGACAAGGGCTGGTCCGTGCGCGTGCCCCGCGGGCTCCAGGAGCTCAACGTCCAGCTCTCGAAGCTGGTCGAGCAAGTCACGGCTGAGCTGGGGCGCTCTCCGACGATTCCCGAGCTGGCGAAGGCGTCGGGACAGGAAGAGGAGCTGGTCGTCGAGGCGCTCGAGAGCGGACGGGCGTACAGCTCGGTCTCGCTCTCGACCGGCGGGGGGCAGGACGAGGACGGCGAGCTCGACCTGCTGGAGTCGCTCGGAGCAGAAGAGCCGGAGTACGAGCTCTCCGAAGACCGTGCGGTACTCGCGCCCGGGTTCCGCGTGCTCGACGACCGGGAGCGGATGATCCTGCATCTGCGGTTCTTCAAGGGGTTGACGCAGTCGCAGATCGCCCAGCAGGTCGGGATCTCGCAGATGCACGTCTCGCGTCTGATCCGGCGCGCGCTGGAGAAGATCCGCGAGGAGATTGCGAGCGAGGAATCCGAGCCTGTGCCCAAGCGCGCCGCAGGCGGCTGACGCGTCTCCTAAAGAAGGTTCGCCCGGCCTCCTCCCCGACGCGATCGTAGCCGTGAGAAGCGCACGCATGTGCGCCGAGATCGTGCCGGAAGTGCGACTCGTACAATCACGCTCATGCGCACGACCGCAGAGCTCCGCGAGGGTTTCCTCGCGTACTTCGAGTCGAAGGGCCACAAGCGCCATCCGTCGGCACCGCTCGTCCCGCCGGACTGGGACCGCTCGACCCTGCTGACGAGCGCGGGCATGCAGCCCCTGATGCCGTACTTCCTGGGGCGCGAAGACCCTCCGGCGCCGCTGCTCGCCACCGTCCAGAAGTGCTTCCGGACTCCGGACATCGACGAAGTCGGGCTCGACGGCTACCACCTGACGTTCTTCGAGATGCTCGGCAACTTCTCGTTCGGCCAGTACTTCAAGGAAGGCGCGATCGACTTCGCCTGGGAGTTCGTCTTCGACTACATGAAGGTCGACGCCGACCGCTTCTG
>JBGOSR010000098.1:0-7774 GCA_041476065.1 Gaiellaceae bacterium | reverse complement strand
CGGCGGAATGTCTGGAGCGCTGATCGTCGCCGAGCCCGAGTCCGCGACCCGCGGGTTCCTCGAGCGCCATCTGGCCGACGACGGCTTCCAGGTGCGCGGGGCGAGCGCGCCGGCGGAGGCGCTCGACCTCGCCGAGCAGCTGCGGCCCGCGCTCGTCCTCGCCGCCGAGCTCGAGCTCTGCCGCAAGCTCCGCGAGGGCGAGCCGGGGCGCTCCTGGGACCGCGACGTCCCCGTGATCCTGCTCGGCGGCGAGGAGGAAGATGTCGTCGATCGCGTACGCGCGCTCGACCGCGGGGCGGACGACTACGTCGGCCGGCCGTTCAGCTACGAGGAGCTGCTGGCCCGGATCCGCGCGGTGCTGCGGCGATCGGCGCCGCGCGATGGTGACGTCGTCGAGGTGGGGGAGATCGAGATCGACCGGCCGACGCGCTGCGTCCGCGTCCGTGGCACGCGGCTGCTGTTCCCGGCGAAGGAGTACGAGCTCCTGCTGAAGCTGGCCGAGCAGCCGACGCGCGTGTTCACGAAGGAGGAGCTGCTGCGCGAGGTCTGGGGATTCAGGGCGATGGGGCGGACGCGGACGCTCGACTCTCACGCCTCGCGGCTGCGGCGCAAGATCGCGGCGGCGACCGACACCCCCTACGTCCTGAACGAGTGGGGTGTCGGCTACCGCCTGATGCTGCCGAGCTGATGACTATGATTCTGGTCACGATGGAAACGCTGCCGCTGTCGACGGTGAAAGCTCGCCTCTCCGAGCTCGTCGACCGGGTCGAGCAACAGGCCGAGCGCATCATTGTGACTCGGAACGGCCGCCCTGCCGCCGTACTGATGAGCCCGGCCGATCTGGAGAGCCTCGAAGAGACTCTTGCCGTGCTGTCGGATCCCGAGCTCATGGAGCAGCTCCGAGAGGGCGAGGCCGCCGTCGAACGCGGTGACGCGTTCCCACTCGAAGAGATCGAGCGCCGCTTTCTACGCAAGAAGTGACCTCCCGTCCCTGGCGGCTCGTGGTACTAGGGCCGGCCAAGCGTGCCCTGGAACGTCTGCCGGAGAAGGCGGCGGCGGCGGTCGTCGAAACGTTCGGCGCGATTGCCGACGATCCGCGCCGCGTCGGCAAACCTCTCCGCTTCGAGCTTGAAGGTGATTGGTGCGCTCGTCGCGGGCCGTATCGGGTCCTGTACAGGATCGACGACCGCCGGCGGCTCGTGACGGTGGTTGCGGTCCGTCACCGCACTGATGTCTACCGGCGTCGGTAGAACCAGTACGGGTTGCTGGCACAGACGCAAGATCGCGGCGGTAACCGACCCCCTATGTGCTGTACGAGTGGGGCGTCGGCTACCGCCTGATGCCGCCGGGCCTAGCTGTTCGCGGCCGACTCGAACTCGCCGAGCACGCCCGCCCAGCCGCCGTCGTAGGCGGCGCGGCTCTCGGTCGCCTGCTCGCCGAGGATCTCCCAGCCGCGGTGCTCGAGGTCGACGCGCGTGCCGTCGCCCTCCGCTGTGAAACGCACTTCGATCTCGGTCGGAGCCACCGCGTTCGGGTTCACCTTCCATTCGAGTACGAGCCTGGACGGCGGCTCCCAGGCGGTCACGTTCGCCCAATGTGCTTCTTCGCCCGAGGTCATCCGCTCATAGACACGGCCGTTCGGGCCGGTCTCGAAGATCACCGTCTCCGGCGCCCCGGCCTTCTTGTCCATCGCCTGCACCGAGTGCGTCTCGTAGGGCCACCAGGTGGCGATGCCTTCCGTGAAGACCTCGAAGGCCTTCTCCGGGCTCGCCGCGACGACGGCAGACTTCTGGATCACGAGCGCTGTCTCTTGTGTGCTCATTGCTGCTCCTCTCCGTTGCGTGTGACGGCCGCCTCGAAGCTCTCGAGCGCGGTCGTCCAGAACTTGTCGAAGTAGGCGCGAAGCTCGCCCAGCCCGTCCGGATCGAGCCGGTAGATGCGGCGCGTGCCTGCTCGCCGCTCCGTCACGAGCCCGGCCTTCTTCAACACCCGCAAGTGCTGCGAGACGGCCGGGCGGCTGACCGGAAGCTCACCGGCGAGCTCGCCGACGGCACGAGGGCCGCCCTGCAGGAGCTCGAAGATCCGGCGCCTCGTCGGGTCGCCCAGCGCGTCCATTGCACTTGCGTAAGCCATTGCTTACGGTAAGCATGAACTTACAGAAGCGTGTTGTCAAGCGCTCCTTCGAGCTTCAGGAGCAGTTCCTTGCGGTCTAGCCCTCCGGCGTAGCCGACGAGCGAGCCGTTCGTGCCGACGACCCGGTGGCAGGGGAGGACGATCGGGATCGGGTTCCGGTTCATCACCGTGCCGACGGCTCGCGCCGCCTGGGGGCGCCCGGCGGCGCGGGCGAGGGCGCCGTAGGTCGTCGTCTCACCGTGCGGGACGCGGGCGAGCCGCTTCAGGATCTCGCGGCTGAACGGCGCGGACCGGCGCAGGTCGACGGGCAGCTCGAACCGTGTGCGCTTCCCCGCGAAGTACTCCTCGAGCTGGCGGCGGGCGGCGTCGACCGGCTTCGCTGCCCGAAGGACCTTGACGCCGAACGCTTCGGCGAGCCATTCGGCCTCACGGTCCGGCTGCGGGTCGAACGAGATCCGGCACAGGCCGCGGTCGGTCGTCGCGACGAGCAGCGTCCCGATCGGCGAGTCGGTGAGGTCGTACGCGACGTCGAGCAGGCCGGCGGCAGCAGCAGCCTCGCGGAAGCGGCGGTCGAGCGTGGGGGAGACGGTCATTGCATCCTCCTCTTCGTCATCGGTTGGGGCGGCAAAGCCGCCCCAACCTTCGTTGCGGCGCCGCCGAGTCGGTGCCTTAAGCGTCTGATGCCAGACGAGGCCGCCTGGCGGGCGGCGTCCTCGCTCGAGCCGAGCGCGGCGCCGATTGCGGCGTAGGAAAGGTCGTAGCCGTAGCGGAGCACGACGGCCGTTCGTTCCTTGCGAGGAAGGTCGTCGGCGAGCTCGCCGAGCTCGGCATAGGCGGGCCGCGCGTCGGTTGCCGGCTGCGGGTCGGGCGGCGAGGCCTCACGTCGTCTCAGCTGGTCGACCGCGACTCGGCGGGCGATCGTCAGCACCCAGGCGCGGAGGTTCTCGGTGTGGCGCAGCTTCGCGTATCCGCGCAGGGCCCGCAGGAAGGTCTCCTGGTAGGCATCTTCGGCGCGGTCACGGCCCAGGACGCGGCGGAGCTCGGCGAGGACTGCGTCGCGGTGCTCTTCGTAGAAAGATTCGAACGGTGGGACCACGAGAGCCATCATCTTCTCTAACGCGGATGGGAGGTGAAATGTGAGAGTCGGAGTCGTCGGCCACGTCGAGTGGGTTCGTTTCGCGGCCGTCGAACGGCTGCCGGAGCAGGGCGAGATCGTGGGCGCCTCGGCGACGTGGGAGGAGCCGGGCGGCGGCGGGGCGGTTGCAGCCGGGCAGCTTTGCAAGCTCGCGGGAGACGTCGACTTCTTCGTCGCGGTCGGGAACGACGAGCTCGGGCGGCGGACGCGCGAGCGCCTCGAGCAGCTCGGCTTCCGCGTGCACGCTGCCACCCGTGACCAGCCGCAGCGGCGGGCCTTCACGTTCGTCGATTCGGCCGGCGAGCGGACGATCACGCTCATGGGCGAGAAGCTCCATCCGCATGGCGCGGACCCGCTCCCGTGGGGCGAGCTGGCGAAGATCGACGCGGTCTACTTCAGCGCCGGCGACGCGGACGCGCTCCGCGCCGCACGGGGGGCGCGGATCCTCGTGGCCACCGCGCGGGAGCTGCCGACCCTGCTCGAGGCCCAGGTGCCGCTCGACGCTCTCGTCCTGAGCGCGCGGGATCCCGACGAGGCCTACGAGCCGGGACAGCTCGATCCACCACCAGGCTTGGTCGTCTCGACGCTGGGCCGCGAGGGGGGTGATTACGTCGTGGGCAAGCACTCGGGCTCGTATGCCGCCGCCGAGGTGGCCGGCCCAGTCGTGAACGCCTACGGCGCGGGCGATTCGTTCGCGGCGGGGCTGACCTTCGCACTGGCTCGGGGAGACGACACCGAGAAGGCGCTCGCCTTCGCTGCGAGCTGCGGAGCGGCTGCGATGACGGGCCGAGGCGCGTACGAAGGGCAGCTCAGCCTCACCCAGGATTGCTAGCCTCGCGCCTCATGGCCGGCGTTGCCCGATTCGTCATCCGCCACCGGCTCCTCGTGGTCGGCGCCTGGATTGTCCTCACTCTCGTCGGCGCGTTCTCGGCCTCGCAACTCTCCAAGCGCTGGTTCGAGTCCTTCTCGATCCCGGGCTACTCGGCGTACGAGGCGAACCAGCGGACGCTGAAGGTTTTCGGCTCGGGAGAGCAGGCGCCGCTCGTCGTCGTCCTCGTCTCGCCCGGCAAGAACGTGACGCAGGTTCCGGGAGCTCGCCGCGCGATCGAGGCCACTGCGCGCGTGGTCAAGGGCTCGCGCACGGGATCGTGGTTCGACACTCACAGCCCCATGTACCTGTCGAAGGACGGGCACACGATGGTCGCGACGATCTATCCGCCGGGGAATCCGACGTTCTCGACCTTCCCGCCGGTTCCGAAGGCTCGGGCCGTGCTGAAGGCGACGACGCCGGTCGGTGTGACCAGCCATCTCACCGGGCGCGACGCGATCTTTCAGTCGCAGGGCAGCACTGGCGGGCCCGGCATCCTCGTCGAGTTGCTGATCGGCGCCTTCGGTGCGCTCATCATCCTGCTCTTCGTCTTCGGCACGCTCCCCGCGGTGGGGATCCCGCTCGCGATGGCTGCGAGCTCGATTCTCACGACGTTCGCCTGCGTCTACGTGCTCACGTACGTCACGAACGTGTCGATCATCGTCCAGTTCCTCGTCGCGCTGTTCGGCCACGGTGTGGCGATCGACTATGCGCTCGTGATGATCTTCCGCTTCCGCGAGGAGCTCGCCTCGGGGAAGTCGACCGACGACGCCCTCGTCGAGACGATGACGCATGCGGGCCGCTCGGTGATCATCTCCGGCTCGACGGTCGCGATCGGGCTCCTGAGCATGATCATCCTGCCGCTGCCGTTCATCCGCTCGATCGGGATCGGCGGGATGTTGATCCCGACGGTCTCGGTGCTCGCCTCGATCACGTTGCTGCCGGCGATGTTGTCGCTGCTCGGGCCGAGGATCAACCGGCTGCGGGTGATGCCGCGGCGCTTCGTCAGCCCGCCGAGCGCCGAGGTCGGCTTCTGGGCGCGCTGGGCACGGATCGTGACGAGGCGCCCGTTGCCCGTATTCCTGATCGGAGCGGTTGTCGTGACGCTCGTCGTCCTGCCCGCGTTCCACATCAACCCGAGCGATGCGCAACTGAAGAACGAGCCCGCGAGCGGGGATGCCGCGGTCGGCGTTTCGGCTGTCACGAAAGCCGGGATTCCGGCGGGCGTCTTCCTTCCCCACATCGTGGTCGTCGACCGGGCAACTCCTGCGGTGCTAGCGAAGATGGCGAAGGAATTGGCCAAAGCGCCAGGCATCTACGGTGCCGCCGCTCCGCCTTCGTGGCGGAAGGACGGCGTGGGCCTCATCGAGGCTTTCGGGACCGTCGACGGCAACTCGCGGGAGGGGGCGAAGACGGTTTCCCGCCTCCAACACGACGTCTTACCGGGCATAGAGGCGAAATTCGGTGCCTTCTCTACTGGGCTCGGGCCCACCGCGAAGGTGACGCTCGGCGGCGCTCCGGCCGAGGGCCGCGACTTCATCAAGGCGGTCTACGGGAAATTCCCCTTCGTGCTGCTCTTCGTGCTCGTCCTCACGTTCGTGCTGCTGATGCGCGCGTTTCGCTCGGTCGTGCTCCCGCTGAAGGCGGTGCTCCTCAACCTGATCTCGCTGGGCGCGGCCTACGGCATCGTCGTCTTCATCTTCCAGGACGGCCACGGCAGCGAGGCGGTCTGGAACATCCACGCGACCGACGCGGTCATCTCGTGGATCCCGCTGATGATCTTCGCGTTCCTCTACGGGATCTCGATGGACTACGAGGTGTTCATGCTGACGCGCATGCGCGAGGCCTACGACGAGACCGGCGACACGAAGAAGGCGATCGAGCTCGGCCTGGCGCGGACGGGCAAGCTCGTGACGAGCGCGGCGCTCGTGCTCATGTTCGCGTTCTTCTCGCTCTCGACCGGCCCGGGCCCGGACATCAAGCAGTTCGCGATCGGGCTCTCGGCCGGGATCATCTTCGACGCGACGGTGATCAGGGCGCTGCTCGTGCCCTCGGTCATGCAGCTCCTCGGTCGCTGGAACTGGTGGCTACCGCACTGGACGGCGAAGATTCTACGCACACGCCCGAGTCCGCTCGAGCCGGCAACTAGCGAGACCTAGGGCAGTTCCCGTACAGGGACTGTCCCCGAGCAGGGACTGTCCCTTGCTGTGGGCTCTCGGGGTTGCGCTGTGGGGATATGTGGTTTAGAGTGGGGCAACGTGGAATACCCGTACGGCCCCGCACATGCTTCTAGGCGAACACGAGCACTCAATCGACGACAAGAACCGGCTCACGCTTCCGGCGAAGTTCAGGACGGCGTTCGCAGGCGGCCTCGTCGTCACGAAAGGCCTCGAGGGCTGCCTTCTCGCCTACCCGAGCACCGACTGGGAGCAGCTCGTTGAGGCCTGGCTCGCCGACCTTGGCCCCTTCAGCAAGGAGGCGCGGCGTGTCCAGCGGTTCTTCTTTGCCGGCGCCACCGAGGCCGAGCTCGACAAGCAGGGGCGCGTGATGATCCCGGCCGCTCTCATCCAGCACGGAGGGCTCGGCCGGAACGTCGTCATCGCCGGGATGAGGGATCACCTGGAGATCTGGGACAGCGCCACGTGGCGCAAAGAGATGAAAGAGGTGGAAGGGAGCGCAGAAGATGTTGCCGAACGTCTTGCAACCAAACGAGACTGATCACGTTCCCGTCCTCGCCGAGGAGGTGCGAGAGCTCCTCGCGATCGAGCCCGGGCAGACCGTCGTCGACGCCACGTTCGGCGCCGGCGGTCACGCTGCGGTCCTCGCCGCAGACCTGAAGGGTGACGGGCGATTCATCGCAATTGACCGCGACCCGACCGTGCGGCCGTACTTCGAGGGCTTCCGCCGCCACGCGGGGGTCCAGTCCCGCTTCCTGCGCGGCGAGGCCTCGGTCGTCCTCGACCAGCTGGCCGAGAACGGCGTGCATGCCGACGCGATCCTGCTCGACCTCGGCGTCTCGAGCATGCAGATCGACCGTCCCGAGCGCGGCTTCTCCTACGCGGCCGACGCTCCCCTCGACATGCGCATGGATCCCACAGCCGACCTCTCGGCGGCCGCCCTTGTCAACGAATCGCCAGAGCGCGAGCTCGTGACGATCTTCCGCCAGTACGGAGAGGAGCGCTACGCGAAGCAGATCGCGCGCGCGATCGGGCGGCGTCGCAGGAAGGAGCCGATCGAGCGGACAGGCGAGCTCGTCGAGATCATCCGGGCCGCGATTCCCGCCCCGGCGCGGTTCGGCGAGGGCCATCCGGCCAAGCGCGTCTTCCAGGCTCTACGCATCGCGGTCAACGACGAGCTCGGCGAGCTCGAGGAAGCGTTGCCGGCCGCGTTCGAGATGCTGCGGCCCGGCGGGCGCATGGCGGTGATCGCGTTCCACTCGCTCGAGGACCGGATCGTGAAGCGTTTCTTCCAGAAGCTCGAGCGCGGCTGCGTCTGCCCGCCGGACTTCCCCGTCTGTGTCTGCGGGCACGAGCCGTCGCTGCGGGCGCTCTCGCGGCGGCCGATCAAGCCTTCACCACGGGAGCTCGCCGGCAACCCGCGCGCGGCCTCAGCTCGCCTGCGAGCCGCCGTCAAGAGCG
>JBGOSR010000097.1:0-7785 GCA_041476065.1 Gaiellaceae bacterium | reverse complement strand
TCCTCGGTCTGTCCCATGATGACCGCGCCGGTTTTTTTCAGGATGCTGAGAATCTTTGTCGGAGAGGGTTGCGGATTGAAACCCGGGATGGACTGCAGCTTGTCCAGCGTTCCGCCGGTATGGCCCAGCCCGCGGCCGCTCATCTTCCCGAAGGGAACGCCACAAGCGGCGACGAGCGGGCCGACGACGAGCGAGGTCTTGTCCCCCACGCCGCCGGTCGAATGCTTGTCGACGACGGTTCGCCCGAGCTCGGCACGAAGGTCGAGCGTCGTGCCGCTCTCGACGAAGGCGTTCATCAGGGCGAGCGTCTCCTCGGGCGATAGTCCCCTGAAGAAGACGGCCATGCAAAACGCCGCAAGCTGGTAGTCGGGGATCTCGCCGCGCGCGTGGCCGAGGACGAGCTCGGTGATTTCGTCGGTCGTCAACTGCCCGCCGTCGCGCTTGCGTTCGATGAGCTCCGCTGGGCGGATCACCGCGGCGGCACTGTCAGTGCTCGACGATCGACTGGCCCGGGACTCCGCGCCTCGGGGCCTTGCCGCCGAGCCAGGCGTTGACGGTCGCCCCCACGTCGGCGAACTCCCCCTCGTGAATGCGGCCGGCAGCGTTCTTGCCTTCGACGTAGGCAAGGAGCAGTGCGTGCTCGCGCGAGTGGTCGGTCGACGGCGTCGTCGGGTCGCAGCCGTGGTCGGAGGTGATGATCAGGAGGTCGCCAGGTCGGAGCGCTCCCAGAATGTCGGGCAGCCGGCGGTCGAAGTCCTGCAGGCAGCGGTGGAAGTTGACCGGGTCGTTGCGGTGGCCCCAGAGCATGACTGTCTCGACGAGGTTCGCGAACACGAGGCCCTCGTCCAGCTCGTGCAGGAGCTGCTCGATCTGGTTGATGCCCTCGACGTTCGACCGTGTCGGATGGGACTCGTCGATGTCGTACCCGGCAAAGATGTCCCGGATCTTTCCGACGCCGTGCACAGGGTTGCCCGCCTCACGGACGAGCGTCAGGTAGTTCGGCTGCTTCGGCTTCAGCGACCAGTCATGGCGGTCCGGAGTTCGCTCATAGCTGCCCGGTTCGCCTGTGAAGGGCCGGGCGATCACGCGGCCGACGGCGTCCTTGCCGGTCAGGATCTCGCGAGCGACCTCGCACGCCCGATAGAGCTCGTCGAGCGGAATCGTGTCGATGTGCGCCGCGATCTGGAAGACCGAGTCGGCCGACGTGTAGACGATCCACTTGCCCGTCCGCCGATGCTCCTCGCCGAGCTCCTCGATGATCTCCGTGCCCGACGCGGGCTTGTTGCCGAGCACGCCCCGGCCCGTCTTGTGCATGAACGGGTCGATCACCTCGAAGGGGAAGCCGTGCGGATAGGTCGGCATCGCCTGCGGCGTGACGATTCCCATCAGCTCCCAGTGACCCGTTGTCGTGTCCTTGCCTTTCGAGCGCTCGATCAGGCGGCCCGCGACTGCAGGAGCGCCCGGCTGGGGCGGGCACCCCTCGAGCGGGGCGACGTTGCCGAGCCCGAACGCCTCGAGATTCGGGAGATCGAGGCCGCCCACGGCTCGGGCCACATTGCCCAGGGTGTCGGATCCTTCGTCGCCGAACTCGGCCGCGTCGGGCAGCTCGCCCGCGCCGACCGCGTCCAGGACGATGACGCATGCGCGGGACATCGGGCTATCCTAGTTCGGTCATGGGAACCGTTCTCGGCCTGCTCGGCCTGATCGTCTTCTGCGCCGTTGTGATTTCGCTCGCGGCCGGCGTGACGCTGCTTGTCGTCAAGGTCTTTCCGTCAGGCAGCAAGAAGAAGAAGCCCGAGCCCGAGCCCGAGGCGTCGTAGCTCTCAGACAGGCGACAGCGGCAGGACGTCTGCGAGCGGCGCGTAGTCGAGGCCATGCGCGTCGGCCACGGCTTCGTAGGTGATCTTCCCGTCGAGCACGTTCACGCCGCTCGCGAGCGAGGCGTCACGCGCGACCGCCTCGGCGAGCCCGTGGTCGGCGATCGCCTCGACGTACGGAAGCGTCGCATTGGTCAGAGCCTTCGTCGCAGTGATCGGAACCGCGCCGGGCATGTTCGTCACGCAATAGTGCGTCACCCCGTCGACGACGTACACAGGCTCTGAATGAGTCGTCGGGCGCGAGGTCTCGAGACAGCCCCCCTGGTCGATCGCGACGTCGGCGACGACGGAGCCGTCCTTCATGCCGGCGACCATGTCCCGGGTGACGAGCTTCGGAGCGAGCGCGCCGGGAATGAGCACGGCGCCGATGACGACGTCCGCGTCTGCGACGGACTCCTCGATCTGGAGGCTCGAGGACATCAAGAGCGTCACGCGGGAGCCGAGCACCTCCTCGAGGTGCCGCATGCGGTCGACCGAGCGCTCGATGATCGTCACGTTCGCGCCCAGCCCAAGCGCGATCACGGCCGCGTTGTAACCGACCATCCCGCCGCCGATCACGACGACCTTCCCGGGCGCCACGCCCGGCACGCCACCGAGCAGGAGGCCCCGGCCGCCGAGCGGCTTCTCGAGGAAGTAGGCGCCGGCCTGCGATGCGAGGCGGCCCGCGATCTCGCTCATCGGTGCGAGCAGGGGCAGTGCGTGGTTTGCGGTCTCCACGGTTTCGTACGCGACCGCGGTGATCCCGCTCTCGATCAGCGCCCGAGTGAGGCCCTCGTCGGCGGCGATATGGAGATACGTGAAGAGGACGAGGCCCTCGCGAAGCCGGTCGTACTCGGCCGGAACAGGCTCCTTCACCTTCAGGAGGAGCTCGACGTCGCCCCAGACGTCGTCGACGGACACGATCTGGGCGCCCTCGACCTCGTAGGCCTTGTCCGGGAAGGCGCTGCCCTCCCCCGCGCCACGTTCGACGAACAACTCGTGTCCGCGTTGAATCAGCTCACGCGCACCGGCCGGCGTCAGCGCGACCCGGTACTCGTCGGACTTGATCTCCTTTGCGACACCGATTCTCATCTCGAGCCGGGCAACATTAGACGCTATTTCGTATGGACGGGCCTGATCGCCTGCTGCCTAGACGGTGCGTAGAACGGCTGCGCCGGCAAAGCCGGCACAGCCTCTTGGTCGGCGCCGCCGAGTCGGCGCCTTGGTTTCGCACTCTCGGCCCATTCTCGCTGCAGACACGTGCGCTTTTCGCGGCTAGGCTAAAACCGGAGGGTGGCCCGCGGCCGGCCCCGGGGAGATGTCTCGATGGGTCACGTCTGCGCGAGGCGCTGCACCAGCTCGCGCTCTTCGGGGCCGAGCCACGGCGGCTCGCCTGCGGCGGCGTTCTCGCGCGCGTGCTCGGGATCTCTCGTCGCAGGGATCACGACATCGATCCGCTCGTTCGAGAGCGCCCACTTGAGCAGTGCCTGGGGCCACGTCGAAACGCCGAAGTCCCGCAGAGGCGCCAACGCATCGGGAGGTGGAGGGTTCGGCAGCCGCGACTTGTCACCGAGCGGTCTCATCGCGATCACGGCGACGTCGAGCTCGGCCGCGAGCGGAAGGAGCTCCTCCTCGCACTCCCGCTCGAGTGGGTTGTACGGGACCTGGAGGACAGAGAACCGGCGAGTGCGGAGCGCCCCCGCGAGCTCGTCGAACGCGGCTGCCTGGTAGTGCGTGACGCCGAGGCGGTCGATCCGTCCTGCTTCGAGCTCGGCCTCGAGCCACGGCAGATGCGCCTCCCACTCGACGAGGTTGTGCACTTGCTCGATCTCGACCCGGCCGAACCAGCGCAGCTGGTCGGCGAACGGCCCTCCTCGACCGAGTCGGCCCAGATCTTCGTCGCGACGATCGCCTCCGGCCGCCTCTCGGTCAGGGCAATGCCGAGCGACTGCTCGGCGCCGCCGTACATCGGCGACGAATCGAAGAGCCGGTACCCAGCGTCGAGCGCGGCACCGACGACGGGTCGCGCCAGCTCGCTGTCACCGGCGAACGTGTTCCAGGTTCCGAGCCCGATGACCGGTCCGAGGCGGCGCTCCTCCATCAGAGCGGCTCGCGCGCGACGTCGACGAGAGCCAGCGTCACGTCGACCATGCGCTCGAGATCGACCACGGCGATGTGCTCGTCCGGCGTGTGGATGTCGGCCATGCCGTTCGCGAGGTTGACGCAGGCCAACCCACGATCGTTGAAGACGTTCGCGTCGGCCGCGCCGCCGCTCAGCGCGAACGACGGCTCGTACCCGGCCCGCTCGAGCCCGGCTATCGCGAGGCGAACGACGGCGTCGTCACGCTTGAAGCGATAGCCGCTGTAGCTCTTGTGGACCTCCGTCTCGACCTGGCAGTCCTCGAGCCCCGCGGCGAACGTCGCTGCCTCGAGCATCTCTCGCACGAGGTCGGCGAGCTTCTGAGGATCGTGCGAGCGCGCTTCGGCCAGGAACGAGCACCACTCCGGAACGATGTTGCCGGCGGTGCCGCCGCGGATGGTTCCCACATTCGCGGTCGAATCGTCGTCGATACGACCGAGCCTGAGGTCGGCGATCGTCTTCGCCGCCGCAGCGATCGCCGAGCGGCCCTCCTCCGGATACATGCCCGAATGAGAGGCGCGCCCGTGGAAGCGCACCTCCATCGAGTGCGCGTACGGCGCACCGAGGATGACCTCACCGATCGGTGCGGCCTGGTCGTAGACGTAGCCGACCCGGGCCTGCAGCTGCTTCTGGTCGAAGGCCGCCGCCCCGTGCAGGCCGACCTCCTCCTTCGGAGTGAAGAGAAGCTCGATCCCGCCGTGCGGACGGTTCTCCGCGAGCACCCGCCGAACCGCCTCGAGCATCACCGCGACGGCTGCCTTATTGTCCGCGCCGAGAATCGTCCCGGCCGCGTTGCGGATCACTCCGTCTGCGAGCACCGGCTCGATCGCGCCCTCGGGCGGCACGGTGTCCAGGTGCGCGCAGAAGAAGAGCGGAGTCCCCGCCTCGTCCGTCGGCTCGATCCGGGTGTAGAGGTTGCCCGCGTTCGAGCCGATCCGCGGTCCGGCGTCGTCCTCCGCCACCTCGAGACCGAGGTCACGTAGGTACCCCGTCACGCGGTCGGCGACGACGCGCTCGTCGCCGGGCGGACTGGGCAGAGCGGCGAGCTCCGTAAAGAGCGAGACGACCTCGTCGTTGGGCACAGCCCGATCCTAGGAGGAGCTATGCGGTGGTGACGACCGGCGCAGCCTGGCCGGGTCGCTGGGACGCCCGCGCGAGCGCGGCGCCGACGAACTCGCGGAAGAGCGGAGCGGGCCGTGTGGGGCGCGACTTGAACTCCGGATGGAACTGGCTCGCGACGAACCACGGGTGATCCGGCAGCTCGACGATCTCGACCAGGCGCCCCTCCTGGAACGTGCCGGAGACGACCAGGCCCGCCTCGACGAGCCGCTCACGGAAATGGTTGTTCACCTCGTACCGGTGCCGGTGAC
Organism: Gaiellaceae bacterium; assembly: GCA_041476065.1. GTDB lineage: Bacteria > Actinomycetota > Thermoleophilia > Gaiellales > Gaiellaceae > VAXT01. Next base: position 2,419 of record JBGOSR010000097.1, on the reverse strand, counting down.
GCTCGTGCACTGTCGGCTCCCCGTAGCTCTCGCGAACCCGCGTCCCCTCGGCGAGCTCGACGGCCTGAGCGCCGAGGCGCATCGTCCCACCGAGATCCTCGATCTCCTTCTGCTCCGGCAGCAGATCGATCACCGGGTACGGCGTCTCCGGATCCATCTCGGTCGAGTTGGCGCCTGCGAAGCCCACGACGTGCCGTGCGAACTCCGAGACCGCGACGTGCATGCCCAGGCAGATCCCGAGGTACGGGATGCGCTGTTCGCGGGCGACCCGGCAGGCGAGGATCTTCCCCTCCCAGCCGCGCGACCCGAAGCCCCCGGGGATGAGAACGCCGTCAACCTCCTCCAACTCGGCCCGAGTCTCCTCGAGCGACATGCCCTCGGCGTCGACCCAGCGGACGCGGACGTGCGTTCCGTGGTGGATGCCTGCGTGCTTCAGCGCCTCGTGGACCGAGAGGTATGCGTCGTGGAGCTTTACGTACTTGCCGACGAGCGCGATCTGCACCTCGCCCCGAAGCTCGCCGATGCGCTGGGTCAGCTCGCCCCACTCGCCGAGCTCGGCGTGGCCGTCCGGAAGTCCCAGCTTCTGGACGACGAGCGTGTCGAGGCCTTCGGCCTGCAGCTCCTCGGGAACGAGGTAGACGTCCGGCACGTCGCGGTTCACGATCACCGCGCCGGGCTCGATGTCCGCGAAGAGCGCGATCTTGTCGCGCAGGTCGTGTGCGAGCTCGTCCTTCGTCCGGCAGACGACGATGTCCGGGTGGATACCGATGCGGCGCAGCTCGTTCACCGAGTGCTGCGTCGGCTTCGTCTTCAGCTCGCCGGCGGAATCGACGAACGGCACGTAGGTGACGTGCAGGTAGAGCACGTTCTCGGCGCCTGCCTCACGCCGGAACTGGCGGATCGCCTCGAGGAAGGGCAGGGACTCGATGTCGCCGACGGTGCCGCCGATCTCGGTGATGACGACGTCGGTGTCGGTCGCCTCGGCGACTCGGCGGATCCGCTCCTTGATCTCGTTCGTGATGTGCGGGATCACCTGCACCGTCGAGCCGAGGTACTCGCCTTTCCGTTCCTTGCGCAGCACGGCGTACCAGACCGAGCCCGACGTGTGGTTCGCGTTTCGCGAGAGGTTCTCGTCGATGAAGCGCTCGTAGTGCCCGATGTCGAGATCGGTCTCGGCCCCGTCCTCGGTCACGAACACCTCGCCGTGCTGGAACGGGCTCATCGTCCCCGGGTCGACGTTGATGTACGGGTCGAACTTCTGAACCTGCACCTTCAGCCCGCGCGCCTTGAGGAGGCGACCGAGCGAGGCGGCGGTGATTCCCTTGCCGAGGGACGAGACGACCCCGCCGGTGACGAAGACGTACTTCGTCGTGCTCAGGACTGCTCCCGCCCGCAGCGGTGGGTCATGCGGAAACCCAACCGGCGGCTCTTTCCCGTGAGAAGGCTCACGGAACTCAAGCCTAGCATCGCGCCCAAGACGTCTGACCCCTGCGGTTTCGGCATTCGCGAGTGATCGTATGGAAGTAGGAGGACGGCGCTGCGAGTCGAGCTACAGAGTCGCCGCGGTCTGGCACAGGGCACGCAAGCGAGCAAGCGCCCGGCGCGGCGTCGGCCGCAGTTCTTCGACGACCAACCGCCACCACGGCGCTTCGACGGTCAGCGTCGCCCGGGTATGGCCAGCGGGGGCCGGCTCCAGGCGGATCTCGGCCACGAAGCCCTGCTGCAGGTCGCGCCAGCCGAAGCGGATCGGCGGCTCGACCGCAGTGACGACGACCAGCCCCTCTCCACCCGACCGCCGAATGAGCCGTGGCGCCGTGCCGCGGGCGACCTCCCAGCGCGCACCCTCGGCGAGGCCACGACGGTCAGGCCTGACCGTCGTGTACCCAGGCCACCAATCGGAGAGGTGGTACGGCTCGGAAAGGAGCGCCCAGACATCCGCGGGCGCCGCGATCAACTCTGTCTGTGCCTCGATCCGCACAGCCTGATTGTCACGCTTTCGGCCGGTTACGCCTCGACGAGGATGACCAGGGTGTCGGCCAGCACGCCGTCATATTCCATCGCTTCGGCGGCCGCCTCGGTCTCCATCGCGGCAGTCAAGGCGTCCATGTCGGAAACGTCCATCAGCACCGCCACTCGGGTTGGATTCTGCGGGTCGACGAACGTCCGGATGTTGGTGACGCCGAGAGGCCCGAAGAACTCTTCGCGCTTCGGCGAGGCAAGCCAATGCCGGCTGTCCTTCACGTCGTGGTGGCCAATCACTGTGGGCATCGCGTCTCCTTGTGTCGAGGGGCCGCGCCGTGGCGCCAGACCCAGGTGCGCGGATCGTAGCTACCGCCTTATCGGCCGGCTCCCTGTCGCATTAGCCAGTTGTGGGGGTCCTAGCCTGGGCCAGCGTTCGGGAATGTCCCCCGAGAGCTCC
>JBGOSR010000096.1:0-7837 GCA_041476065.1 Gaiellaceae bacterium | reverse complement strand
GAAGGCGCACGAGCTCGGGTTGATGAACATCCACATCCCGGAGGAGTTCGGCGGCCCCGGTCTCTCGGCTTTCGATGGGATCCTGATCGGCGAGGAGCTCTCGTGGGGCTGCTCGGGCATGGCAGTCTCGATCACCGCGAACGGGCTCGGCGCCGCGCCCGTCCTGCTCGCCGGCACGGACGAGCAGAAGCGCGAATGGCTGTCTCCCCTGATGGAGGCCCCGGTTCTCTGCGCCTTCGCGTTGACCGAGCCGAACGCCGGCTCGGACGTCTCGGGAATCCAGACGACGGCGGTGCAGGACGGGGACGACTACGTCATCAACGGCTCGAAGATGTTCATCTCGAACGCAGGCCACGCGGCGTGGATGGTCGTCTTCGCCTCGACGGACAAGAGCAAGGGCCATCGCGGGCTCTCGGCATTCATCGTCCCGGCCGACGCCGACGGCTACATGGTCGAGAAGCACCTCGACAAGATGGGCCAGCGGGCGACCGACACGTCCGCAGTCGCCTTCCAGGACGTCAGAGTGCCGGCGGCGAACCGCCTCGGCGAGGAGGGCGACGGCTTCAAGATTGCAATGCGCACGCTCGACCACACGCGCCCCGGCACGGCGATCGGCGCTGTCGGGGTCGCGCGCGCCGCCTACGAGTACGCCGTCGACTACTCGCGCGAGCGTGTCCAGTTCGGACAGCCGATCGCGATGAACCAGGGCGTGAACTTCCTGATCGCGGACATGGCCGCCGAGATCGAGGCGGCGCGCCTTCTGACCTGGCAGGCCGCGTGGCTCCTCGACCAGGGCAAGCGGGCGACGCTCCAGTCTTCGTTCGCGAAACGCTTCGCCTCCGACACCGCGATGAAGGTGACGACCGACGCCGTTCAGATCTTCGGCGGCTACGGGTACATGAAGGAGTACCCGGTGGAGAAGCTGATGCGAGACGCAAAGCTCTTCCAGATCTACGAGGGCACGTCACAGATCCAGCGGCTCGTCATCGCGCGCGAGATCTTCTTCCCACGCGAGTAGCTGCGTTCCAAATCCGGCTGGCGCGGTAAGTACACTCTCAATCTTGTCGGTGCGGGTCGCTCATCTTCCCCGCGCCCGTCGGCGTAGGCGTGCCCGGGTGCGGCTCATCTGGCAGTGGAGCCTGTTCCTCGGCGCGGTCCTGGTCCTCGGCGGGACGACGCTTGGGCTCGTTTTCGCAGGCTCGCCCGCGCGGTTGCCGGCCGGGTCGCAGATCGCCGGCGTCGACGTTTCCGGGCTGACCCCCGGCGATGCCCAGGCGATGCTCGAGCGGCGCTCCCGCGAGCTCGGGCGAACGCCGGTCGTCTTCACCGCCGACGGCAAGACCTGGCGCGTGAGACCCGATTCGGTCGTCGCCCAGATCGACTGGGCGGCAGCGGTCGAAGCCGCGCGGCGGCAGGGCGAGGGCTTCGGGCCGTTTCGTGGCCTCAAGCGTCTCGGCGTCCGGGTCTTCGGCGGCGAGATAGCGCCGAGGGCGAAGGTCTACCAGGCCGCGATCGACTCTCGTTTGACCCGTTTCGCACAGGCGGTCGACCGGCCGCGTGTCGAGCCGTTGCTACGGCTTCGCGGGCTCGAGCCCGAGATCGTGCCCGGCCATCCCGGCAGAGTGCTCGACCGAACCGCGGCCGAGCGCGTCGTCGTCCGCGCGCTCACCGGTCTCTCGCGTGACCCCGTTGCACTGCCCCTCCGGCTCGATCGTCCACGGCTCGGCACGCCGGATCTCGCCGGCGCGAAGGTCAAGGCCGAGACCGCGCTGTCGGCTCCTCTCGACCTCTCCTACGGTCCCGGCGGCTGGCACCTGACGCGGGTGAAGATCGCCCGGCTGCTCGCCCTGCCGCGGGACGGCTCGACCGAACTCGAGCTCGCCGGCCCGATCGCGACGCGCTTCTTCGCCAATCTCCAAAGGCGCATCGGGCACGCTCCCAAGGATGCGACCTTTCGGGTCGGTGCCGGAAACGTCGTGCGCGTGCTCCCGGCCGAGCCCGGGCGCGCTCTAGACATCCAGGCCACGACGCGCAACATCCTCGCGGCGATGCTCTCGACGACCAACCGGCGCGCGGAGGTGCAGGTTTCGACGGCGGCTCCGGAGCGCTCGACACGCGAGGCGATGGCGATGGGGATCACGGGGCTCGTCGGCGCATACGAGACGTTCTACGGCGGCGTGCCCAACCGCATCCACAACGTCCAGGTTGTCGCCCATCTGATCGACAATCACTTCATCGCACCGGGCGCGGAGTTCTCGTTCAACGGCACGACCGGAGAGCGGACGCCGGACAAGGGCTTCCTCGAGGCGCCCGTGATCATCAACGGTGAGCTCAAGACCGCGCTCGGCGGCGGCATCTGCCAGGTCTCGACGACGACCTTCAACGCTGCGTACGAGGCCGGCTTGCCGATCACGGACCGGACGAACCACGCGCTCTACATCAGCCACTACCCGCTGGGCCGCGACGCCACGGTCAACTACCCGGACACCGACCTCAAGTTCGTCAACGACACCACCCACTGGCTCTGGCTGCGCACGTTCGTCGGCTCGTCGTCGCTGACGGTCGCGCTCTACGGGACCCCCCAGCACCGGCGGGTCGAGAGCAACGTCTCGCCGCTCGTCGTCACCGGCCCGCCGCCGGTCAAGCGGGTGCCAGATCCGAATCTTCTGGTCGGCCAGAGGTCGATCGAGGAGTACGGGTCGCCGTCGAGCTCGACGAACGTCCGCCGTCGCGTCTACAGCGCGGGCGGGAAGCTGCTCTACGACCACACGTGGTACTCGTCCTATCGGGCAGAGCCGCGCGTGATCCGCGTCGGGACGAAGCCCAAGCCGGTGCCGCCGGCCAAGAAGAAGAAGAAGAAGAAGCCGCCGCTGCCTGTGATGCCGCCTCCCCCTCCCGCTTCGCCTCCCCCGGCCTAGCCCTCCGCTTCGGCGATCGCCTCCGCGAGCCAGGCGGGCACACGCGTCGGTAGGTGGTCCCCGACCGAGACGCAGGCGTGGGTCGTCCAGCCCTCGGCAATCGGTTCCCCGTCTCGCTCGACTGCGTAATCGAAGCGAAAGCGAGCGCCGCGCACGTCGCTGCAGCGGGCGCGGATCGTGAGCCGGTCGTCGAAGTGCGCGGCCGAGACATACCGTGCGTAGACCTCGAGCGTCAGGGCGTCGACACCTTCCTCGCGCAGGCCGAGGTAGCCGCCCCGAAAGCGGCGCAAGTACTCGATCCGCGTCGTCTCGAACCAGACGAGATACGCCGCGTGATGGGCGATCCCCTGAGCGTCGGTCTCGGCGAAGCGGACGGTCACGTGATTTGCAAAACGGAAGCCGGTCATGCGAGGGAAGCATCGCAGGCCGCTCTCGCTTGACTCGGTCGTACGAGGGGTATAGAAGCGACTATCTTCGTGGCCCGCAGATCGGGCCGCGGCGCCCCACAGGGGGGGCGAGAAGGGAGAGAGCATGAAGAACGCATTGGTGGCAGGGCTCGCCGTCTTGGCGACCCTGCTCATCGGCACGTTTGCGGGAACAGCGCGCGCCGACAACTTCCATTGCGACGATGCGTGGTCGCTATGCGCCGAAGTCTCCGACTCGATCGGCTACAACGGCGCGTACACGGGGCACGACGAGCCGTCGCTGCTCTTCTACTCGAACCAGCCGGGCTCTGGTAACTCGAACATCTACCAGCTGACCTTGCCCAACGAGTCCCGGGTGATGCCGAATCAGGCCGGCACCGGGGGCACGTGGAACTTCCAGCTCCATCCGGCCTTCTGGCTGGGAATGGCGCTCTGCGACAACCAGGGGGCCCCCGAGTTCACGCACGCGGCGTGCACCCCGAACAGCGATTCGAACATCAAGGACGGCAGCAATCCGGCCAACGCGGACTACATCGGACGCCACGCCGGGACCGCGTTCCTCGAGCTCCAGTTCTATCCGCCGGGCTGGGCGCCCTGGCCACCTGGAGTGAGCTGTGACGCGCACAAGTGGTGCGTTGCGATGGTGATCTGGAGCCTCAATATCGACTACAACAACGGCGTCAACAACAACGACGCCTGTGCGAACAGCGTGGGCCTCGAGCCGGGCAACTTCGCGTTCGTCACCCGCTCAGGCGTCCCGCATGCGCCGCCGAGCCCGTTGCTGGCGACGGGGGACACGTACACCCCGCATTTGTCGTCCGATCTGTTCATGAACGGCGGGGACCAGCTCGTCGTCGACATCCATGACTCGTCGGGGGGCCTGGTCACGGTCATCCACGACCTCAGCACGCATCAAACGGGCTCGATGACCGCGAGCGTCGCGAACGGATTCGCTCAAGTCAACTTCGATCCCTCCGCTACCTCGTGCAGCCAGACTCCGTACGGGTTCCATCCGATGTACTCGACCTCGAGCGAGCACACACGGGTTCCGTGGGCGGCTCACTCGTACAACGTGGCCTTCTCCGACGAGATCGGGCACTTCGACTACTGCTCGAGCGTGCCGGTCGAAGGCGGAGACTGCGCGGATCCGGGAGCCGACGGGGACATGAGCGGCTGCTTCAGTGCCGCGTTTTCGCTCCTCGTTCCCGTGGGTGGGTGTTTAGCGACCGACTATGAGTTCGACGGCACCTCCTACCAGAACGTCTGGCCTGGGACCAACCGGAACCAGGGGCAGGACCGGAGGTACCACCCGACGTCGGTGCTGTTCACGAGCCCGCTCTACAACGGGTCTCGGAACTACAACCGGGTCGCCTTCGAAGCCGATCTGCCTCGGATCGAGGCGAACGACTTCGGCGGCATCTGCAACCGAAACACCGGCGAGAACTGCGTCAACCCGCCCGCGGGCGCGAACTTCTACCCGATCTTCACGACGGGTGGAGGCGACGAGCACGGCAATGGTCACGGAGACGACCACGGGTCGTGCGTCTGGCAACTAGGCGGAACGCACATCGGCGGAACGACGAACACGTTCGGCGGCAACTCGACCGCCGAGTACGGTCCGCTCCTACAGAGCCACTATCCGGGCGCGGGCTTCACGCCTCGATTCCGGTACAACAACTTCCGGCAGATCCTGAACTCGAATCCCTGCCGGGCCGGAGACTGAAAGTCGATGAGATGGGGGGCGTCCGCAAGGGCGCCCCTCGTCCCTCTCAGAGGACTACGCCGTCGTCCGGCGGAGGGGCCGCTCGTCGAGCACTTCTCGGCAGGACGAGCACTCTTTGCGCTCGACCTCGTACGGGACACCGGCCCGCTGGCGGAGGACGTGCTTTGTGACCTCGGTGTGGCGGTGCGACTTCTTCTGGCTCATGTTCGCCATTTCTCTCAGGCTAGCTCGGGCATCGGTGGTTGCAACCCCTAAAACGGTGACGGTTCGGTGAACTCTTGGTCAACATTCGGACGCTCTATTTGTCGGCTGGTTAGTCACGGAGGATTAGCGCCGGCGCTTCGGCGGTAAGGTGTTCGAGAAGGACAGCGACGAAAGGCACTGCAAATGGCGCAACCACGGAACAAGGATCTACTGAGCCGGCTTGCCGATCGCGGGGAGCAGGTCGTCGGCCGCATCACCGATCTTCCCGGCGCAAAGAACCTCCTCGACCGGACGACGCAGCTCGCGAAGACCCTGGACGACGTCCAGAAGCGGCTCCGTAGTCTCGGCCCGCTCGAGAAGAGGGTCGCGTCGGTCGAGAAGCGGCTCGACAAGCTGGAGGGGAAGGGCACGACCCGCAAGCGCGCCACTCGGCGCACGACCTCTGCGCGCTCGTCGACCGCGAAGCGCTCCAGCACGACGCCGAGGCGCACACCACGTCGGCGCCCGCCGAGCTCTAGCTAGGCACCCTCAGGCGTAGGGCGTTCGGAACGACCTCGAAGGTCGCGGGCGTCGTTCCCGGCTGCTCGCCGTCGAGCTGGACCGGCAGAGCGATCGGAGCGTCGATCGTGACCTTCGCGCCGTGGAGCAGCTCGGCCTTGGGGTGGGGGAGATGCGTGCCGCGGTAGATCTTCGGCAGCGTCAGGACGAGGTCCCGTTTGGAGATGTCGCCGATCATGAGGACGTCGAAGAGACCGTCGCCGGGATCGGCCTCCGGGCATATCTTCATGCCGCCGCCGAGGAAGCGCCCGTTGGCGACCATGACGTCGTACATCGCCCCGCTTCGCTCTTCGCCGTCGACCGAGACCGTGATCTGCGCGTTCCGCCAGCGCGCGAAGACCGCGAACGTGCTCCACGCGTAGGAGATCTTTCCGCCGAGGGCCTTGCCGGTTTCGTTGACGCGCTTGGCGACCGCGCCGCTCATTCCCGCGCTCGCGACGTTGGCGAACCACGTCGTGCTCTCCGCCCCGGCCCAGGTTCGGAGCGTGGCCCGGCCCAGGTCGACCAGCTGCGTCCTCCCGCTGCGAGCGACGTCGAGCGCCGCCTCGAGGTCGTGCGGGATGCCGAAGGTGCGTACGAAATCGCCGCCGGTGCCGCGGTGGACGATTGCAAGCTCGACGTCCTCGAGCCCGGCGATCCCGTTCACGACCTCGTTCACGGTTCCGTCGCCGCCGACGGCGACGAGCAAGCGCGCCCCTCCCGCAGCTGCCTCGCTGGCGAGGTCGGCGAGGTGGCCCGGCCGCTCCGAGAGGAGCGTGTCGCCGCTCAGCCCTCGTTCGGCGGCGAGGCGCGCGATCTGCGGCCAGCGCTTGCCGGTCGCGCCGTTGTCGGCCGCCGGGTTGACGAGGAAGACGGTTTCGCTAATGGGAGTCGGTAACGGTTGCGAGCGCGACGCGGGTCATCCGGTCGACCGCGGCCTGGAGGTCTTCGTCAGAGATCCGCGTGAACGACCCTCCGACCACGATGTCGCTCACAGTCAGTAGGCAGCCCGCCTGCACCTTGCGCAGCGCTCCGACCGTGAAGATGACCGCCGCCTCCATCTCGACCGCGAGCACGCCGCGCGACGACCAGCGTGCGTGCCGCTCCTCGTCCGGGTCGTAGAACGTGTCCGAGGACGCGATTGCCCCAACGCGCATCGGCTGCTCGAGCGCCTTCGCCGCGTGGACGGCGCCGTGCACGAGCTCCCAGTCCGCTGTCGGGCAGTGCGGCTCGCCGCCGACGTAGTGTCGTGCGGTGCCGTCGGCGGGAACTGCGGTCAGCGCGACGATCAGGTCGCCCAGCTCGAGATCGGGCTGAAGGCCGCCGCAGGTGCCGACGCGCAGGAAGCGCTTGACGCCGAGCTGGACGAGCTCCTCCATCACGATCGCCGCGGTCGGGCAGCCCATCCCGGTGGCCTGCACGGAGACCGGCCGGCCCTCGTACTCGCCCGTGTACCCGAGGAGGCCGCGCTCGGCGTTCCGCTGGACGGTGTTGTCGAGATACGTCTCCGCGATGTACGTCGCCCGGAGCGGGTCGCCGGGCAGGAGACACGCCTCGGCGTACTCGCCTTGCTCGGCTCGGATGTGAATCGGCACGCGGGGAGCCTATTGCGAGAATTGAGTTGATGCTGACGGACCCATCCCTCGACTCGATGCTGGCCTTCTGCGCCGGCGACCCGATCGAGCGCGTCTTCCTCGAGGACGTCGCCCGGCGCGGCCTCGGCCGGTTCACTGCTCTGGCCGAGAACGGCTGGTTGACCGCGCTCTGCCACGTGGGCGCGAACGTTGTGCCGTCGGGGCAGGGATGCGCTGCTTTTGCGCGAGCGGCGTCCTCCAGCCGGGCGCGGATGCTGATCGGCGAGGAGGGGGCGGTCGGTGAGCTCTGGGAGGCGGCGGAGGGGCGCATGCCCTCCCCTCGCGAGGACCGCCCCGGGCAGCCGGTGTACGTGATCGAGCAGCCGCCGGCCGCCGGCGGCACCGGGCTGCGTGAGGCATCTCTGGCCGACCTCGGTGTGCTCGTCCCCGCCTGCG
>JBGOSR010000095.1:0-7882 GCA_041476065.1 Gaiellaceae bacterium | reverse complement strand
GTAGGCGTACGACCGGACGAAGACTCCGAACGGCCCGCAGAAACCGCGCACCTTGCCGATCGTCTTCGGCCGGTCGTAGTCGAGCCGGAAGGCCTCGCCGTCGCGCACGATCGCCGGCACCGGGAGGAACGGCTCGAGCTGCTCACGGACGGCAACCGGCCCTCCGCCCGGACCGCCCCCGCCGTGCGGCTGCGAGAACGTCTTGTGCAGGTTGAAATGGACGATGTCGAAGCCCATGTCGCCCGGCCGCGAGATGCCGCAGACGGCGTTCAGGTTCGCTCCGTCGTAGTACATGAGCGCCCCTGCGTCGTGGAAGATCCGCGTGATCTCCTCGATGTTCTCGTCGAAGAGCCCGAGCGTCGAGGGGTTCGTCAGCATCAGCCCGGCCGTTCCCTCGTCGACTTTCCCGCGCAGGTCCTCGACGTCGATGTTGCCACGCGGGTCGGTCTGGACGTGGGTCAGCTCGAACCCGGCCATCGTCACGCTCGCCGGGTTCGTGCCGTGCGCGGTGTCGGGGATGACGACCTTCCGCCGGGCTGCTCCCTCGCCGCGATCGGCGAAATAGGCGCGCATGAGCATGAGCCCGGTCAGCTCGCCCTGCGAGCCTGCGGCCGGCTGGAGGGAGACCGCGGGCAGCCCGGCCACCTCCGCCAGGATCTCCTGCAGCCGCCACATCAGCTCGAGCGCGCCCTGCGCGCCCTCGTCCTCCTGGAGCGGGTGCAGGTCGCGGAAGCCCGGCAGGTTGACGACGCGCTCGTTGACGCGCGGGTTGTGCTTCATCGTGCAGGAGCCGAGCGGATAGAAGCCGGTATCGACCCCGAACGTGCGCGTCGAAAGCATCGTGAAGTGGCGGACGAGCTCGGGCTCGGAGATCTCGGGCAGGCGCGGGGGCTGTTCGCGGCGGAGCTCTTCGGGGATCTCCGGGACCGGCAGGTCGTTCTCGGGGAGCCTGGAAGCGCGGCGACCCTCTTGCGAGCGCTCGAAGATCAGCTTCAAGGCGCCAGCACCTCCGCGAGCCGGTCGATGTCGGCTCGCGTGCGCTTCTCGGTCACGCAGACGAGCAGCGCGTCCTCCATGCCCGCGTAGTCCCGCTTGAGCGCGTAGCCCGGGTGGACTCCCTGCTCGCGGGCGGCCCGAATCGCCTCCTCGGCGGGCCGTCCGACGTGAACGGCAAACTCCTTGAACGTTGCCTGTTCTGGAAACACCAGCGGAAGCCCGAGCCGCTCTTTCGCATAGGCCGCAAGGGCCATGCAGGTCTCCCCCTGCTCCTTGAGACCCTGAGGGCCCAACCACGAGAGGTGGACGAGCCCGGCGAGCGCGAGGAGCGTCTGGTTCGTCGTGATGTTCGAGGTCGCCTTCTCGCGGCGGATGTGCTGCTCGCGGGTCTGCAGGGTCAGGACATAGGCGCGCCGGCCTTCGACGTCGGTCGTCTCGCCGACGATCCGGCCGGGCATGCGCCGCACATAGTCCGAGCGCGCCGCCATGAAGCCGTAGTGGGGCCCTCCGTACGACTGGTAGTTGCCCGCTGCCTGCCCTTCGCCGATCGCGATCGCGCAGCCGTATGCCCCCGGCGCCTCGAGGACGCCGAGCGACACGGGGTCGACGTGCGCGACCGAAAGGGCTCCGGCGTCGTTGGCCGCGGTCGCGAGGTCGGGCGCCGCCTCCAGGCACCCGAAGAAGTTCGGCTGCTGGAAGATGACGCACGCGGCGTCGCGAGCGGCTTCGGCCAGCTCGTCCGGGTCGATGACGCCGTCGCGGTGCGGCACCTCGACGACCTCCAGGCCGAAGCCGGGCGCATACGTCTTCACGACCTGGCGCACCTGCGGGTTGAGCGTCTCGGCGAGGACGACGCGCGAGCGGCCGGTTACGTGCTTCGCGACGTAGCAGGCGTCGGCGGCTACCGCCGTCCCGTCGTAGCCGGACGCGTTCGAGACGTCCATGCCGGTCAGCTCGCAGACCACGGTCTGGTACTCGAAGATCGCCTGCAGCACGCCCTGGCTCATCTCCGGCTGGTACGGCGTGTAGGCGGTCAGGAGCTCGCCCCGCGAGAGCACGGCGTCGACGACGGCCGGCACGTAGTGGTCGTAGATCCCCGCTCCCAGAAAGGAGAGCTCGCTGCCCGTGTGGACGTTCTTGGCGGCGAGCTCCTCGAGGTGGGCGACGATCTCCTGCTCGGAGAGCGCCGGCTCGAGGTCGAGCTCGCGATCGAAGCGCATGCCTGCGGGGATGTCGCGAAAGAGCTCGTCGATCGACTCGACGCCGATCGTCGCGAGCATCTCGTCGCGATCTCGCTCTGTGAGCGAGAGGAAGCTCACTGTTCGTCTACGAAGGTCTTGTACGCCGCCGCATCCATCAGGTCGTCCGCTTCCGCGGCGTCGCTCAAGCGGATGCGGATGAGCCAGCCCTCGCCGTAGGGATCGTCGTTCACAGTCTCGGGCTCGGCGACGATCTTCTGGTTGACCTCGAGGATCACGCCCGAAAGAGGTGCGATCAGGTCGGAAACGGCTTTCACAGACTCGACCTCGCCGTAGGAAGAGCCCTTCGAGATCTCGGCGCCCTCCTCCGGGGGCTCGTAGTGAACGAGCTCGCCGAGCGCGTCCTGCGCGAACCACGTGATGCCGAGCGTCGCCTCGTCACCCTCGATGCGGGCCCAGTCGTGCTCGGAGTGGTACTGCAATCCGTCCGGGTAGCTCTCGGCAGCGGGCACTCACGCCTCCTTCTTGTAGATCGGTTTCTTGACGACTTCGGCGCGGCGTTCGCGGCCGCGGACATCGATCGTAAGGGTCGTGCCCGGCTCGGAGCGCTGCGAGTCGACGTAGCCCATGCCGATTCCCTTGTCGAGCATCGGGGAGTGCGACCCGGACGTGACCTCGCCACCCTCGGCGATCGCCATCCCCTGCCGGGGGATTCCCGGGTCCTGCATCACGAAAGCGGCGAGCTTGCGGGCCGGCCCTTCGACCTTGATCCGGCGCAGCGCCTCGACTCCGGTGAAGTCCGTGTCGAGGGCGCACACCCAGCCGAGCCCTGCCGAGATCGCGTCCGTCTCCGGGCCGATGTCGTTTCCGTGCAGCGGGTAGCAGACCTCCAGCCGGAGCGTGTCGCGGGCGCCGAGCCCCGCCGGCGTCGCGCCTCGTTCGAGCACGGCGTCCCAGAGCGCTTCCGCATCCTCGTTCATCGCCATCAGCTCGACCCCGGTCTCGCCGGTGTAACCCGTGCGGTTGACCATGCATTCGATGCCGTCGATCTCGCCCGTGGCGAAGGTGAACGCAGGCGCCTCGCCGAGGCCGAGCCGCTCAAGCGACCGGGGCCCCTGAACCGCGAGCAGCGCGTAGCGATCGGAGACGTCGCGGACGTCGGAGCCCGGGCGCTCGCGTTCCTTCAGCCACCCGTAGTCGGCGTCCTTGTTCGAGGCGTTGACGACCAGCAGGTAGCGGCCCCCCTCGAGGCGGTAGACGATCAGGTCGTCGACGATGCCGCCCTGCTCGTTCGTGAGCAGTGTGTACTGGGCCCCACCGATCTCGACCCGGTCGAGGTCGTTCGAGAGCAGCGACTGGAGCAGCTCTCGGGCCTGCGGGCCTTCGACCTCGATCTCGCCCATGTGGGAGACGTCGAAGACGCCGCAGTCGCCGCGGACGGCGCGATGCTCGGGGATGACGCCCTCGTACTGCACCGGCATCTCCCAGCCGGCGAACGGCACCATGCGGGCTCCGAGCGAGACGTGACGCTCGTAGAGCGGCGTGCGAAGGAGCGTCTGCATGTGCCCCGGATGCTAATGAACGTCTTCGGGACCGGTCAGCTGCTCGGGCAAAGAGCGGCTGACAGGGCACTGCGGCCCCAGACCCGCCGGGAGGGCAAGTCGAGGGAACCGCGCGGGGCGATTCCCAAGCGAAAGCCGGCGGGGATCTCTAGTTGTCGCGCAGGAACGACGGCACTTCGAGCACGTCGTCCGGAACCTCGAAGGATCCCTCTTCGGCCGTCGGCGCAGAGCGCATGGGAGCGCCTTCTTCGGCGGGCCGCTCTTCACGGCGGCGTCGGCGATACCGCTCCGGCCCGAAGCCGGTCGCGATCACGGTCACACGCACCTCGTCCGTCAACGCGTGGTCGATCACCGCTCCGAAGATGACGTTCGCATTCTGGTCGGCGGCCCCGGTGACGACCTCCGCGGCCTCGTTCACCTCGAAGAGGCCCATGTCCGGACCGCCTGTCACGTTCAGGAGGATGCCGGTCGCGCCCTCGATCGAGGCTTCGAGTAGCGACGAGGAGACGGCCGCGCGTGCGGCCTCACCTGCGCGGTTCTCGCCGGAGGCCACGCCGATTCCCATCAGCGCCGAGCCGGCGTCGCGCATGATCGTGCGCACGTCGGCGAAGTCGAGGTTGACGAGGCCGGGGATCGTGATCAGGTCCGTGATACCCTGGACGCCCTGCCTCAGGACCTCGTCCGCCTGCCGGAAGGCGTCGACGATCGACGTGTCCTTGTCGACGACCTGCAGCAGCCGGTCGTTCTCGATCACGATCAGCGTGTCCACGTTCTCGCGGAGGTCACGGATACCCAGCTCGGCCTGCTCCGCGCGCTTCCTGCCCTCGAACGAAAACGGTCGGGTGACCACTCCGACCGTGATCGCCTCGAGCTCGCGCGCAAGCTCGGCCACGATCGGCGCGCAGCCCGTGCCGGTGCCGCCACCCTCGCCGGCGGTGACGAAAACCATGTCGGCGCCCTTGAGCGCCTCTTTCAGCTCGTCGCGGCTCTCTCGGGCCGCGGCTGCCCCCACCTCGGGGTTTGCGCCCGCGCCCAGGCCTCGCGTGACCTCGGCGCCGATCTGCATCTTCACGTCGGCGTCCGTCATGAGCAGAGCCTGGGCGTCGGTGTTGATCGCGATGAACTCGCAGCCGGTCAGCCCCGCGTCGACCATGCGGTTGACCGCGTTCGAGCCGCCGCCGCCGCAGCCGGCGACCTTGAGGACTGCGAGGAATTTCTGTGATGGATCGCGCATGCTCACGATATGAACCTCAACCTGTAGTGGAGCGTAGAGTATGGGCCGGACGAAAGTTCGCCCCAGAGTACGCGGCCCAAACCCGCATGTCAACGGGGAATTGTGGATCCAACTCTCAAGCTCTACCTGCGACTTGAGGGTTGCTTATCCCACGACTGCCCGTTCCGGGACACTGACGTCGACATAGCGCGGGCTCGGGTCGACGAGGGCCAGCACGTGTTGTGCGACCGCGAGCTGAAGCGGAACGTCCTCCCACGCACCGAGCCGAAGCTCCGGTCCGCCGCGCAGGACGACCATGAGCTCGCCGTTCACGTCGCGTGCCTCAGACACCCGGGCAAAGACGCGCCGGTCAGCTGCGAGCACACGCCCGAGCACGAGTGCAGGCCCGAGAGCCGCCTCGTCCGTCAGCAACGCTCCGTTCCCGGGAACCGACGAATCCGCCACCCAGATCCTCGGCAACGACCAACCGGAGGGGTCGTCGAGCCTCCGCAGCACTCTCCCCCGCTCCGTCACGAGCCAGGCATCCGCGCCGTGCCTCAGCACGGCAACGGGGCGCTCGGCGGAGACGACGATCTTTGCCGTATGCGGGAAGGCCCGGTCGTACGAGAGCAGGCTCACGTCGGGAAGCGCCTGCAGGTGCCGGTCGATCGCCGCGGCGTTCACCGAGAGCAGGCTCTGGCCGGCCAACGGGGCGAGCGCCCTGTCGACGCGCCGTAGGACCGAGGGACGCGCGCCGGTCACCTCTACCCGCCGGACGGAGAACATCGACGTCTGCCGGGCAAGCACGTACCCGCCTACCGCGAGCCCGAGCAGAGCGAACCCGATGAGGAGCGACCGCCCGGAGGGGAGGAAGCGCACGAATGGGATCGAGAAGGCGACGCGCCGGTTCGGCAGCGCGAGGACGGAGGGACGCGGACGTTGCTTGGGGGCCGCAGGCACGCACCTCTGTTCGTCGCCGCGGCCGGAAGCCCTACACGGTCTGGCCGGCGGCCGGCAGCTCGAGTGCCCCGACGAAGCGAACCTCGTGCTCGAGCTCGACACCGAACTCCTCGAGTGCCCGACGGCGGGCCTCGGCCATCAGCGCAACCGCGTCGGCAGCCCGGGCATCGCCCGCGTTCTCGATGAAGTTCGCATGGCGCGGTGAGATCTGGGCGCCGCCGACCCGGTGGCCCTTGAGCCCGCAGGCCTCGAGCATCCGCCCCGCGGAGAGCTCGTGCGCGGGATTCTTGAAGACGCTCCCGAAGGTGCGCTTGTTCGTCGGCTGCGCGGCCTTCCGCTTCGCCTGGAGCTCCGCCACCGTCGCCTTGATCTCCTCCGTCGGACGGGGCTCGAGCCGGAGCTCGGCGCGCGCGACGACCTCACGGGGGCGCAGCCCCGACCGCCGGTACTCGAGCCCGAGCTCGGCCGGCGTGCGCCATTCGGGCCCTGTGGCCGAGACGACAAGTGCCCGCTCGAGGATTCCCTTCCAGTCGCCGCCGTAGGCCCCCGCATTCATCTGCACCCCTCCGCCGATCGTCCCGGGAATCGCGCAGGCGAACTCGAAGCCGCCGAGGCCCGCGGCGCGAGCCCGGTGGAGGCAGACCGCGTTCGTCGCCCCGGCGCCGGCGACAAGCAGCCCATCTTCGGCAGTGGCCTCGGCCAACTCGCCTTCGAGCCGAAGAGCGAGAGCATCCACCCCGTCGTCGGCGATCAGCAGGTTCGAGCCGAGCCCGATCGTGAAGACGTCCACTTCTCGATCGGCCGCCCAGGCGAGGACTTCCTCGAGCTCCACGAGCGTCCCGGGCCGCGCGAAGTGACGCGCGGGGCCGCCGATTCCGACAGTCGTGAGCTTTCCGAGCGGGACATTCTCCTCGATCTTCACGCGAGCTCCTCCAACAGGAGCGGGACCGCGCGGTCGACGTCCCCGGCGCCCACCGTCAGGGCGACATCTCCGGGCCGCGCTCGGCGGGCGATGAACCTCGCTCCGTCCTCGACGCTCGGCGTCCAGCCGACGGCCATGCCGGGTCGCGCCTCGACGAGCGCGTCGACGACGAGCTTCCCGGTCACGCCCTCCAGCGGCTCCTCCCGGGCGCGGTAGATCTCCGTGACCGCGACCACGTCGGCTGCGGCAAGCGAGGCTCCGAGCTCCCGCGCGAGATGGCGTGTGCGCGAATAGAGATGCGGTTGGAACAGGACGAGGACACGGCCGCCGTTCCGCACCGCAGCGATCGTCGCGGCGATCTCGGCCGGGTGGTGCGCGTAGTCGTCGAGCACCGTCACACCGCCCGCCTCGCCTCGAGGCTCGAGCCGGCGGCCCGCACCCGTGAACTCCGCGAGGTGCGTGCGCGCCTCCTCCACGGCGACGCCGGCGAGCTCGAGCGCGGCGAGGGCGGCGGCCGCGTTGCGCCGGTTGTGTTCCCCCGGCACGGCAAGCTCGAGGTCGATGGGCGCGAGCTCCTCGCCACGGACAATCTGTGGGACCTCGGCGAGCCAACGCTCGAACAGCTGCTCGACCTCGTCGCGAGACGCGAACTCCGTGTGGTGGTCGAGGTCGACGTTCGTGACGACCGCGATCTTCGGCCGGAGCCGTTCGATCGTGCGGTCCGACTCGTCGCCCTCGACGACGAGCCACCCCAACCCCGCCCGCGCGTTCCCGCCGAGCTGCGGGATCTCGCCGCCGATCAGGAACGCGGGATCCCGGCCGATGCGGTCGAGCACGTAGGCGATCATCCCAGCGGTCGTCGTCTTCCCGTGCGCACCGGCGACGACGATCGAGTCCTGCTGCGAGACGAGCTCGGCGAGGAGATCCGCGCGCGACAGACCCGGCACCTGGCCGGCAAAAGCAGTCGAGACGACGGCCTCGAAGCCCTCCGGAGCGGCCTCCACCTCGTCGGAGACGCTCACGGGAATCC
>JBGOSR010000094.1:0-7890 GCA_041476065.1 Gaiellaceae bacterium | reverse complement strand
GTGCAGTTCAACGAGGCCGACGCGGAACGGCTTCCGTACGCCGACGCATCGTTCGACCTCGTTTCGCTTGCGAACATGATCCCGTTCTTCGACGAGCTCGCTCGTGTCACGGCTCCGGGCGGCGCGGTCGTCTTCTCGTTCTCGGTCGGCCCCGACACGCCGATCTACGTTCCGCCCGACCTTCTACGAAAGGAGCTCGCGAAGCGGGGGTTTGCGGACTTTGCAGACTTTGCGGCCGCCAACGGCACGGCCCTCGTAGCGCACAAGCTTGACCGGGCGTAATCTCCGCCCCAAGAGGACGTTCGTGGCACGGTAGCACCGGCCCGGACGTCCTTTTATCGCGCTCGTGGCTTGACCGACGTCGCGCGGCGGTTGAGACTAGACGCACGTTCTCGACCCGCCGAAGCCTTGCTGGAAGCTGCGTCGCCATTGCGCTCGCGTGTGCTCTCACGGCCGGCGATGCAGGCGGGGCGCCGAGCCGCGCAGGGGCCGCCTCGCCGCTGCTGATCAAGTACCTGGGGAACGGCACGCTCACGCTGCCTGGCGCTCTGGCCGGTGGCTCCGTCGGCGGTGTCGCGCTGGACGACCAGAGCAATCTCTACGCGGGCGTCAACGTCACCGGCAGCGCCTACGTCGCCGTCTTCAATCCGAGTGGGGTTTTCCTGCGCTCGTTCCAGGTCGACAACTTCACCGCGGCTCGGGGCGAGCTCTTCCTGGCGGCGGGAGGCGGGCTGATCTACGCCGCTCCGCAAGACGGGGTCGACAGCCTTGTCCGGGTCTTTAACCCGGCCGGTGGTCTCGTGCGGCAGTTCGGAGCGGGAGCAGGGCTCTCGCGCGTGCGCGGGATTGCGGTCGACCAGGCGGGCAACGTCTACCTCACCAGCCGGGCGAACTCGTCCGTCGGCGTGACCGATGACGTCGTCGTGAAATTCAGCCCGGCCGGAGCCGTGCTCGCTCGGTTCGCACCGGCCCCCGGCAAGCCCGGCGCGACCGACAACTCGCTGCGCGGCACCGCCGTCGATGCCGACGGGTCGATCTGGGTGCTCACCGACCGGTTGGAGAAGCCTCTGCTCGTGCACCTGGACGCGACCGGCAACCGGCTCACGGCGCCCGATCTCAGTGTCGTCCTGCCGACCAGGGGCACCGGACAGACCTACGGGATCGCGACCCGCGGCGGCCGTCTCTACGTCTCGGGGGAGATGGGTGACACAGCGCGGGCAGGACTTGCGATGGCCGTGCTCACCCCGGCCGGCCGGCTCGTGGACATGATCGCCGGCGCCGGCGATCAGGTCGCGGTCTCCGACACCGACGCCTATGTGAGCGGCCTTCGCCTGGCAGGCTCGCCGCAGCAAGCCCCGGAACAGCGCGATCGAGCTGCGATCGGGGATCTCAAAGGAGCGCCGATCGAGCCGCCCAACGGAAGTCGGTTTACTGCATTCGCCATCACGGACGATTGCGCCGGAGCAGTCGTCCGCGGGGCCGGCAGTGACTCAGGCGGCCCGTACGTTACCGAGGATGTCGAAGAGGTCTCGCTCTCGACTGAGGCGGCGGCGAGCTGCAAGCTGACGGTTGGGAACACCGGCTCTCCGTGTGCGAACGATCAGGAGGGTACGCCGATCGCTTCGTATATGGGCGGTGAGCCTGGCGGCCGCATCACGTACAAGCGGCTGACTGCGACTCGCCAGCCCGACAACCCCGACGTCTGGGTATACGTGGAGTTCGATCGGGGTCAAGTCCACCAAGGGCCCGTCGTGCTCGCGTGGGCCTGCCTGACCCAAGGAAGCAACAGCCCCACCTTCCGCTACGAGTACAAGGGGTCGGTCACGCTCACCGACCCGAGCGGCACGGTCGTCGGCGCACGAAGCCGGCGCCCCTTGGCCGGCGCCGGTGTGAGCCTTCGACTATCCCCAACGCGGAACGGACGCTTTGCCGCGCCGCCGCTGAACGCGATCAGCCCGCAGTTTCAGGTCGAGCTCACCGACCGCACCGGGAAGTTCGGCTGGAACGTTGCGGAGGGGTACTGGCGCGTCGTCGCGCGCGCTTTTGGCTATCGCACTCTGCGGACCGCGGCGTTTCATGTGCCCCCGGAGGTCACCGGACTACGCCTTGCACTCAGGCTGGACCCTGCGCAGCAGGCTCGCCTGATCGACCCCGCCGGCCACGTCGGATCTGTCCGCCTCGGCGCCCACCGCGCCGGGCGCGCACCGGCCGGACTGCGGCTCGGCGTCGCGCGCGGGCGTGTTCGGTCGATCCAGGTTCGCTCCCGTCGCTTCCAGACCGCTCTCGGAATCAGGCTCGGAAGCCGGATGAGCGCGCTCGAGGCCGCCTACCCCGCCGCGATCAAGCCGGCCGCGCTCAAGAGGCGAGGTGCGATTCGAATCCGCGTCCGGCGCGCGACCTTCACGGTAAGACGCGGCCGGGTGAGCGCGATCACCCTCCGCTAGTCGTGCAACTGAAGATGGCGAGGGCCGGAATCGAACCGGCGACACCACGGTTTTCAGCCGTGTGCTCTACCAACTGAGCTACCTCGCCGCGAGAGCAGAGTCTAGCTAGGCAAACTCGACCGACTGTCTATCCCGACCCCTTCGATGCTTCGAGAAAGATGCCGAGCTTGCGAAGGTTCGTCTCCCCGAGATTGGCGTACTTCGGCATGACGCTGCTCCCGAACTTCGACGGGTCGGCGAGGTATGCCGCGAACGCTTCGGCGCTGCGGTTGGACGTCTTGCCGACCGAGGAGAGGTCAGCCGCGTCCAGGCTCTTTGCGCCGGAACCGAGGTAGGTGTGGCATTGCAAGCAACCGACCCGCGCGAAGATCCTGGCCCCTTCGATCGCGTCGGTGTCCCGGGCGAATCCTTGCGCCTCGGCCCAGTTCGCAATGAGCGGCTGCCCGCCGGTGCCGAGCGACTCGCGTTTCCGTGAACCGCACCCAGGAAGGACGGTAAGCAAGGAGGCTACGCCGACGAGAATTAGGAGACGGTCACGAGGGGGCAGCGCCATTTCCGGCACTTTAGGCGAGCCTGAGGCCAGGCGGTTACGCGCGCACGTAGTCGGTCGAAGAGCTGGTGCTACCCCGCAGGGGGTGTGAAGTGTGGCCGTGGCGCAGTGCCCTCTCGCGATACGGCGAACAGTCGACGCGGCTCTTCCAATCCTTTGAGCTCGTGCAGGCCGCGGTCTTCGAACTCGATTCCGGAGCCCGCCACCAGATCGCGCACTGTTTGAGAGACGAGAACCTCGCCCGCGCCGGCGAGGGCGGCCACCCGCGCGCCCGTGTGCACCGCGATCCCGGCCAGCTTGTCGCCGACGACCTCGCACTCGCCCGTGTGCAGGCCGCTCCGCGCCGGGAGGCCGAGGCGATCGAGCGCTTCGAGCACCGCGAGCGCACAGCGAATCCCTCTCGCCGGCCCGTCGAAGCCCGCGAGAAAGCCGTCGCCGGCGTTGTCGATCTCGTCGCCGCGATAGCTGGCAAGGATCGTGCGAACAGTGGAATGATGCTCCTCGAGGAGCTCCCGCCAGCGGCGGTCGCCGAGTTCCCGCGCGCGGTCGGTCGAGCCGACGATGTCCGTGAAGAGCACCGTGGCCAGCACCTGCTCGGGCTGAGGCGGCTCGCGGAACCCGGTGAGGAACTCCCGGATCTCGCCGACCACCTCGTCGGCGGTGTCGAACCACGGCGCGTGATCCTGGCCCGCTAGCTCGACGAAGCGGGCGCCCGGAATCGTTTCCGCCAGCCACCGTCCTTGCTCGAAGGGAACGATCGGATCGGCCGGCGCGTGCATGACCAGCGTCGGGACGTGAATCGAAGGCGCAACGTGACGGACGTCGATCTCGCTGCCCATGCGCATGAACGCGACCGCGGCGGCCGGAGACGCAGACGAGCGCTCGAGTCGGCCGAGCCATTCCATGAGCGCGGGCTCCTGCGCCCTGCTCGGCGCGAAGAAGACACGTGCCGGCACTCCCCAAGGAAGGTCCCCGGCCAGGATCTGCTCCATTCCCTCCTCGAAGTCCTCCCGCGTCGTCTGGCCCCATGGCCAGTCCTCGGTCGTGATCTCCTTGACCTCACCGCCGCAGAAGATCAGTGCCGCCGTGCCTCGGGGTGGCTGGCCGCAAAGAGCATCGAGAGCGGTGTTCCCTCGCTGTTGCCCATGAGCACCGCTCGCTTCGAATCGGCCGCGTCCATGACTGCGCGGACATCGTCCATCCGCTCCTCCAGCGTGCCGACCGTCGTGCGGTCCGAAAGCCCCATGCCTCGCTTGTCGAAGACGATCACTCGTGTGAACCCGGCCAGGCGCTGAACGAAGCGGCGAAAGTTCTGCTCGTCCCAGTAGGCCTCGAGGTTCGTGAGCCAACCCATGACGAGCACGAGGTCGACCGGGCCGGACCCGATGGTCATGTAGGCGATCTCGACGTCGCCCGAGCGCGCGTACCGGATCGGGGGAAGCGCATCCTCCACGGGCCGAGTATCCCACCGCCGCAGCCGCAGCTAGGCGTGCGCGCGGGCGGCCGCCAGCCGTTCCAGCAGGCCGCCCACGAGCTGGTTCTTCAGAAGCACGTCGTCCGCGCCGGACTCCTTGACGGCAACGTGGAGCCCGGGAGCTGCGTCGCCGGTGAGCGCTATCAAGCAGAGGTGCGGGTGATCGCGCCGCAGCCGCGCGACGGTGGTCACGCCGTCCAGAAGCGGCATGTGCAGATCGAGCACCGCGGCGTCCGGTGTGAGCTCGTCCACGAGCTCGATCGCGGCCAGCCCGTCGCTTGCGGTTCCGGCGACGGAGAGCTCAGGCTGGTGGTCGATCAGCTCGCACAGTGAGGCCAGGAAACCCTCGTCGTCGTCCGCGAGCAGAACCCTGATCGTCCCCTCGGAAGCCTGCGCCGCCACAGGGCTCCAATCTCATCGCTTCTCGAGCACTGCGTCAAGCGACTGCCGACAGTGGCATGGGATCGTCGGTGGTGCGACCCTATCCCGGTGCTCGGAATCCTCTACGACGTTCACGGAAACCTGCCGGCGTTGGAGCGGGTGCTCGCGGAGGCCGGGCAGCTCGACATCGATCGCTGGCTCCTGGGCGGCGACTACGGGACACCGAGCCCGTGGCCTGACGAGACCCTCGCTCGACTGAAGGAGCTCCCGAACGCGACGTGGATCCGCGGCAACGGCGAGCGCTGGCTGCGGGAACCTCCGCTGGATCGGCCGGAGGTGATGGCGAGCTACGACCTCTTCCGGGGCTCCGTCTCAGAGGAGACCGTCGAGTGGCTCTGCTCGCTGCCCACCCAAGCGGAACTGGATGGGATCCTCTACGTGCACGGCTCGCCACTGTCGGACGTCGACAGCTTCTCGCCCGATCCTGACGACGACGACGAGCGCATGCTGGCCGGGATCAGCGACCGGACAGTGGTCTTCGGGCACAGCCACCAGCAGTTCCGCCGCCCGGGGCCGAATCGGACCGAGCTCGTCAATCCAGGGAGCGCCGGCATGCCGCTCGACGGCGACGTGCGGGGGGCGTGGGCGACCTGGGACGGCGACTTCGAATTCCATCGCACCGAGTACGACCTGGCCCGCGCCGCCGCAGGCTACCGCTCTCTGGGCGGCGATTTCGGCGAGTGGCTCGCCGGGCGGATCGAGCGCGGCTTCGACTGAGGGCTGCTTGTAAATCACATTGAAATCGAGCGGGGCGCCGTAGATACTCGCGGGGATGCTCCGCGCTCACCCCGGGTTCGCCGTGCTCGTTGTGTGTTCCGCCGCCGCTGCGCTCGCGCTCGCCGGTTGTGGCAGTGGGGGCAAGAGCAAGGGGTCGAACCCGAGTGACCCGCACGTGGCGATGGGTGCTCATCTGTTCACACAGTTCGCGTGCTCGGCGTGCCACGGCGAGCAAGGAAAAGGCGATGTGTCCGCTGACGTCCCGGCGCTGAAGGAGATTCGCAAGTCGCTAACCGTCAACCAGCTCAGCTCGATCATCAACCACGGGCTCGGCGAGTCGGCGAACCCCAAGAAGCCCTACATGCCCGTCTGGGGGCCTGTGATCTCGAAGAGCCAGGTGGCGGATCTCGTCTCGTATGTCCGCGCAGGGCTGCCGAAGGTGGCAGACACCGACCCCGTCCCGGTTCCGAGCGGCCAGGGGGCGGCCGTGGCCGGCGCAGCCCTCTACGTGCGCGACGGCTGCATCAACTGCCACGGGCCGAGCGGCCTCGGCGGCGTGCCGAATCCGGCATCGCCCGACAAGGCGATCCCGGCGCTCTCGGGGCAAGGGTTTCGGGGGGAGTTCAACACGGACGAGAAGATCACCGAGATGATCCGGTCTGGCAGCGTCCTCGGCACGCCTCCGATCGCCAGCATGCCCCACTGGGGCGGGATCATCCCGGATGAGGATCTGGCCGCGCTCGTCGCCTACTTGAAGACTCTGAAGTAGGCCCCCTAGATGAGCGCCGCGTCGAGAGTGACCTCGACGTTGCCCTTGAGCGCCTGCGAGACCGGGCAGTTCTCCTGGGCTCCTTGCGCAGCCTGCTGGAATGCGTCGTCGCCGATCCCCTCGACCTGCGCACGGATGCTGAGCTCGATCTTCGTGATCTTGAAGCCCTCTCCGACCTTGTCGAAGATCGTCCTCGCCTCGGACTCGAGCTTCGTCGGCGGAGTGTGGGCACGAGCGAGCGCGCCCGCGAGAGCCATCAGGACGCAGCTCGCGTATGCGCCTGCGATCAGTTCCTCCGGGCTCGTCCCGCCGCCTTCTTCAGCGCGGTCTTTCCAGGTCACGGGCTGATCCGTGAGTGCCCCGCTGCCGAGGCTGAACCGGCCATGTCCTTCGGCCAGCGTGCCCTCCCAGGTTGCGCGCGCAGTCTTCTCAGTCGCCATCGCGTTCCCCTTCCTCGCCTGAACCGGACGGCCGATAGTACTTCTTGCCCTTCAGCGGCTCGGGAAGGTTGTCGACCTCGAAGCCGCGAGGGTCCGAGTGGGGATAGATGTAGCCCTTTCCCCGGCCGAGCTTCTTCGCGCCGAAGTAGTGAGCGTCGCGGAGCTGGTCCGGCGGGCGAACGTGTCCGTGCTCCTTCACGTCCGCCTGGGCTTCCTGGAGCGCTGTCATGACCGCGTTCGACTTCGGCGCCCGCGCGAGATAGATCGCCGCTTGGGCGAGATTCAACTGCACCTCCGGAAGGCCGACGTGCTCGACGGCATGGGCGGCGGCGACCGCGACGAGGAGCGCGCGGGGATCGGCGTTGCCGATGTCCTCCGAGGCGAGGATGACCATGCGGCGGGCGATAAAGCGAGGGTCCTCGCCGCCGGCGAGCATCGCCGCCAGGTAGTAGACGGAGGCGTCGGGGTCCGAGCCTCGCATCGATTTGATGAAGGCCGAGACGAAGTCGTAGTGCGCGTCGCCGCCCTTGTCGTAGACGAGCGGTCGCTTGCGGGCGGCATCCTCGATCTGGCCATGTCCGAGGGTCTGACCCTCAGTCATGGCTGTTTGGGACGCGAGCTCGAGGATGTTGAGCGCGTTCCGCGCGTCGCCGCCGGCCCGACGGGCGATCAGCTCGACGAGCTCTTCCGGGACCTCGGCCTTCAGTTCCTCGGCTCCTCGCCTGACGATCAGCGCCAGCTCCTCGTCCGTGAGCGGGACGAGCTCGTAGATCTGGCTTCGGGAGAGGAGGGCCGAGTTGACCTCGAAGTAGGGGTTCTCGGTGGTGGCGCCGATCAGGGTGACGGTCCCCTCCTCGACCGCCGGCAGGAGCGCGTCCTGCTGCGCCTTGTTGAACCGGTGGATCTCGTCCAGGAAGAGGATCGTCCGCTGCCCCTGGGCGCCGAGCCGCTCCCGGCCGGCCTTCAGCACCTCGCGCACTTGGGCGACGGTAGCCGACACCGCCGACAGCTCTTCGAACGCCGCGCCCGTGGTGTTGGCGATCACCCTCGCAAGG
>JBGOSR010000093.1:0-7968 GCA_041476065.1 Gaiellaceae bacterium | reverse complement strand
CGAGATCTCGTCGTCGGCGGCGGGAACGGGCAGGCGACGCCCGGCGCTCGTTGCGGAGATGGTCGCCGCCTGCTCGCTCATCCGCTCGACCGGGCGCAAGGCTGCTGCGGCGAGGAGGTAGCCGGCGAGAGAGGCCAGAAGCAGAGCAATCGGCCCGCCGACGAGGAGTTGCGTCCTCAGGTCGGCGAGCGTGCCCGTGCGCTGGTCGAGCGACGACCCGACGACGATGACCAGGTGCTGGCCCTGCGCAGTCAGCGGCGTGGCCAGCAGGCGCACGTGCTCGCCGTTGAGCGTTGAGGCTACGAAGATCGACCGCCGACGTGCTTGTGCGAGCTGGGGGCCCGACAGCAGAGGGCGACGTGTGAGCCCCGCGGTCGCATCGACGATGTGGCCGCGAGCTCCCACCACCTGAGCGAACCCGTTGTTCGGCCCGCGAAGACGTGCCTCTCTCAGTCCGGTGTCGGCTTGCTGGACGAGAGCGGAGACGTCCGCGGTTCGGGCTCTGAGGCCTTGGTTGATCGTCCGGTCGAGAGCCGAGCCGGTGCGGACGTAGAGAAAGAGGCCAGTCGCCGAGAGCACGATCGCCATTGCGACCGCGAATGAAAGCGTGAGCCGGATCCGGACCGGAAGGCGGTTCACGGCCGTTCTTCCTCGCGCAGCCGGTAGCCCGCTCCGCGGACCGTCTCGAGCGAGCTCGTCCCGAAGGGCCGGTCGATCTTGTCGCGCAGGTAGTTCATGTACACCGCGATCACGTTCGACCGGTTGTCGTAGCCGATGTCCCAGGCCTGGTCGAGCAGGTGGTCGCGAGAGAGCACCTCGCCGGGTCGGCGCATAAAGGCGTCGAGCAAGGCGAACTCCTTGGCTGTCAGGTCGATCTCCGCGGTTCCGCGCCAGACCTGCCTGGTGGCGGGGTCGAGGCGCAGATCGCCGACCTCGAGAACCGTCGGCCGCTCCACGGGCCCGCGCCGGACGATCGCGCGTAGTCGGGCAAGCAGCTCGGCGAACACAAAGGGCTTCGTCAGATAGTCGTCGGCGCCGACGTCCAGTCCGGCGATGCGGTCCTCGACTGCGTCCCGGGCCGTCAGCATGAGAACCGGTGTCCAGCGGCCGGCGCTCCGTAGCTCGGCGAGCGTCTCGAAGCCGTTCATTCCCGGGAGCATCACGTCGAGCACGATCGCGTCGTAGGGCGTTGCGGCGGCCATCCAGACCGCGTCCTCGCCCGTGCGGCTCACGTCTGCGGCGTGGCCGTTGTTGCGGAAGCCGCGCAGGAGGAGGCCCGCCATCTTCAGCTCGTCTTCGACTACGAGAACCTTCATCTTCGGGACTAATGGTCGCAGTCGTGGGTTGGAGGAGCATTAGGGCGAGATGAGGCTCTTATCTCTAACCGGGGGTTAATCGGGCTCACCTACCGTCGAGATCGCAGGTCCATATCGATCAACGAAAGGAGAAGACATGCGTTCACGACTGACAAGGGTCGCAGCGGCTCTGACGCTCGTCGCCGCGCTTGCCGTCGGCGGAGCAACTTTCGCATCCGCGTCGAGCAAGGCACCGAAGGCGGCCAAGGCACCACCGGCTGTGTCGAGCAAGGCCCCGGCGAAGGCGCCTGCTTCGGCCGGCGACACCGACAACATCCAGCAGGGTGATCAGAGCGCACCGGACGCTCCGGGGGCGGGTGAGGGCAGCTCACAGTCATCGAGCGAGTCGTCTTCCGAGCCGACCGGCGAGTCGGGCTCCGAGGTTCCGGGGAACGACGGTCCCGGCGGTCACGCGGACGAGCCCGGCAATCCCAATGCCGACCATCAGTTCCAGGGCGCGGAATAACTCCCAGCCCGGACTGACCTTCTCCCCAGGGGCTCCGCAGCGGCGGGGCCCCTGGCCTAGCGAGGTTCCCGCGGATCGGCCGGAGGCCGGTGTATGCCGATTCGCCGGTGGGCGGCCGTGTCCCGCTTCCCAGGGAAGAGATCGCGCCAGTCCTTGAGGACGAGCCAGCCGCCGAGCAGCGCCGAGGCCTCGGTCGCTCGGGATACCCCGACGAGCTCGGAGACGAGGAGCAGCCCGTTCGCCGCGAGCATCGCCAGCCCGAGCTGGTACTCGTGGACGCGTTGCCCGAGCACGTAGCAGCGGGGGCCAAGATCGTGGCGCTCGACTTTGAGCATCCGACAAAGAGTAAGGGTGAGGAGGGACTCGTGGGAGCGTCTTAACTCGCGCTCAACAGTGCATTCGTTGAATCCGTCAGACCGGTGGCTCCCGTAGTGGGAGGTGATTCAATCGAATGGAAGGAGCTTCAGCATGATTCGCATACTCGTCGTCACCGCCGCCGCCCTCGCTTTGGCGGTTGGAGCGGCTGCCAGTGCTCTGGGCCAGGGCGCATCGATCCCGACTCTGAAGGGCACCGTCGGGCCCGGCTTCACGATCTCCCTCACCAAGGGCGGGAAGAAGATCAAGACCCTGCAGGCGGGCACCTACAAGGTCACGGTCTCGGACAAGTCCCCGTCCCACAACTTCACGCTCGAGCGCGAGACGAAGCCGAAGATCGAGAAGCACGTGACTGCGACTGCATTCACGGGGACGCGGACGATCACAGTCAAGCTCAAGCGCGGCCAGTGGAAGTTCTACTGCTCTGTCCACGAGGCGATGATGCACGGGAGCTTCAAGGTGAGCTGACCCCCAACTCGGTAGAGGTGCGTTGTAGGGTCGCAGCATGTGCTTCGAGCTCGACTCGGTGCCTCCCATTCCGCCGCTCGAAGGCGGTGCGATCGACCACCGCGATCTCGTTCTCGAGAGCGCTGACGGCAATCGGTTCGCCGCCTTCGCCGCGGCCCCGGAAGAGCCCGCCGGCAACGGCGTCGTCATCCTCCCCGACGTGCGTGGCCTCTACCGCTTCTACGAGGAGCTTGCCCTTCGGTTCGCGGAGCGGGGGGTCGCGGCGGTCGCGATCGACTACTTCGGCCGCACGGCTGGGACGGAGAAGCGCGGAGACGACTTCGAGTACATGGAGCACGTCGCCCAGACGACACCTGATCAGGTTCAGGCCGACGTGCGAGCCGCGGTCGAGTACCTCCGCTCCGCCGAGGGCGGTACGGCGCATGCGGTGTTCACCGTCGGGTTCTGCTTCGGCGGCCGCAACTCGTGGCTGTCAGCGGCGGGCGGACACGGCCTTGCGGGCGCGATCGGGTTCTACGGGATGCCGGCCGTCCGCGACGGCGCTCCCGGTCCGACACAGCGCGCGGGCGAGATCGACGCTCCGGTTCTGGCGCTCCAAGCCGGGGATGACCAGAACATCACTGCCGAGCACAATGCCGAGTTCGATGCCGCGCTGACCGCCGCCGGAGTCGACCATGAAATCGTCACGTATCCCGGCGCCCCGCACAGCTTCTTCGACCGGCGTTACGAGGAGTTCGCGGATGACTCCGCAGACGCATGGAGCCGCGCCCTCTCGTTCATCGAGCGCTACTCGGACTGATCCGCGGGCAGGATGAGCTGGAAGCGGGCGCCGCCGCGCTCGTGCTGGTCGTAGGTGAGGTCGCCCCCGTGTGCCTGCGCGTAGGTGCGCGCGATCGAGAGCCCGAGGCCGCTTCCCTGGCCGACTGAACCACGCTCGAACCGGCTGAAGAGCCGCGGCACGAGCTCGGAGGGCACGCCCTGGCCCTCGTCCTCGACGGAGATGCGCACGTACCGGTCGAGCGCACTCGCCGTCACGACAACCGGCGGCTTCCCGTAGTGAAACGCATTCGAGAGAAGGTTCGAGAAGATGCGCTCCAGCGCGAGGCGGTCGGCGAAGACCTCGAGGCCCTCGTCCAGATCGAGCTGCACGTCAGCGGACCTCACCTCCAGGCACGTCGCTGCAATCTCCGTCAGCAGCGGGCGGAGCTCCAGGGCTTGCCGCTCGATCTTGACTGCGTGGGAGTCGAGGCGCGAGAGGTCGAGCAGTTGTTCGATCAGCCGGCGGAGGCGGCTCGCTTGCTCCCAGAGGGTCTCCTCCAGCTCGCGTCGTGTCTCGTCCGGAAGCGAGTCGCCGTGCTCGCGCAGCGTCGCCGTGATGCCGAAGACGGCTGTCGCAGGCGTCCGGAGCTCGTGTGAGGCCACTGCGACGAAGTTCAGCTTCAGCTGGTCCAGGCGGACGAGCTCATCGTGCACGCGGGCTTTCTCGATCGCGAGCGCTGCCCGGTCCGCGACGAGCTGGAGCACCTCGGTGTCGTCGGCGGTGAAGATCCGGGGCTCGAGCGTGCCGACATGCAAGACGCCGACGACCTTCTCGTCGGCCACGAGCGGGACTCCGAGCATGCTCTTGATCCCCTTCTCTCGCAGGAGAGGGTTCACGACATCCGCAAGGTCCACGTCGTCCAGCACGATGGGCCGGCGCTCGGCTGCGACGCGGCCCGCGAAGCCACGACCGATGGGGATCCGGACCTGCTGTTCGACCTCTTCCTCTAGCCCGATCGCAGCCCGGGCCACGAGCTCCCGGCCCCCCTCGTCCTCGAGGAGGATCGTCGCGGTGTCGGTGCCGAGCACCTCATGGACACGTTTCAGGAGCTCCGAGAGAAGCTCGTCGAACTGGAGGTGTGCAAGCGCCGTCTCGGTTACCGACTGCACCAGCTCGAGGCGTCTGCGCGCCGATCGTTCAGCTTCGAAGAGTCGCGCGTGCTCGATCGCGAGGGAGACTCGGTCAGCGACAAGCTGAAGCAGCTCGACGTCGTTCGGGTTGAAGGCCTGGCGGCTCAGCGTGTTTACGTGGAGCATTCCGAGGATTTCCGAGTTGACGATTAGCGGGACGCCGAGTAGGCTCTTGATTTTTTTCTGTCTCAGGATCGGGTTGAGCACGTCCGCGTGATCGACGTCTTCGAGGATGATCGGAAGACGGTCGGCGGCGACGCGCCCCGCGAAACCTTGGCCGATCGGGATCCTGGTGCCCTGCTCGACCTCCTCCTCGAGCCCGACGGCCGCCCGCGCGACGAGCTCGTTCGCGTCGCGGTCGAGCAAGAGGATCGCGACCGTCTCCGCGTCGAGGGCGTCGCGAATCCGTGCGAGCAGCTCGCCGAGCAGTTCGTCCAGCTCGAGGTGGGCAAGGGCCGCGTCGGTCACGAGCTGCAGGCGCCGAAGCCGCGAGGCATCGCCCTGCGTTGGCACACCGGAATCATACGGCGGGCGTCGATCGGCCTCGCCGCGCTTGCGGTCGGGCTCGCGGGACACGCGATTTGACGCTTTGCCAGGCAGGCCGCTATCGGAGGTCTAGCCCTTCCGGCCAGGTCCCCGTGCCTGGCACGCCAACATGTTCCGTAGGGACATATGGCGCAGCAGCTGTCCGGACTCCGATGGCCGAAGCACCACTACCGATTGGCCGGCGAGCCATGTCCCGGTGCCTGGCACTGGGACATGTCCCTGGGACATGTCCTCGTGCGTCGGAGGGTTCGGCTCGACAGTTACGCTCTCGGCATGGGTCGCTCGGTCATCGTCTCAGCGGTTCGCACGCCGTTTGGAAGGCTCGGCGGCGGCCTCGCCGCCTATCGGGCGCCCGAGCTCGGCGCGACGGTGATCAAGGCCGCGCTCGAGCGGGCAGGAGTCGAGCCCGGGGAGGTCGAGTACGTGATCATGGGCGAGGTGCTCCAGGCCGGAGTCGGTCAGGCGCCGGCGAGGCAGGCGGCCATCGGCGCGGGGGTCCCGAAAGAGGTGGGTTCGGACACGATCAACAAGGTCTGCGCCTCTTCGATCCGCGCCGTCGAGATCGCAGACGCGATGATCCGCGCGGGCGACCACGACGTGATCGTCACCGGTGGCATGGAGTCGATGTCGAACGCGCCGTACCTGCTCGAGAAGGCCCGCTTCGGCTACCGGCTCGGCGACGGGACGCTGATCGACTCGATGGTGCACGACGGCCTAACGTCCACCTTCGACGAGCGGCACATGGTCGAGCAGGCGTCGTTCGTGAGCCGGGAGCTCGGCATCTCGCGCGAAGAGCAGGACCGCTGGGCGCTTCGCTCGCATGAACGAGCCGTGAAGGCGATCGACGAGGGCCGCTTCGCGGACGAGATCGTTCCGGTCGGCGAGCTCGACACGGACGAGAGCCCCCGGCGGGACACCACGCTCGAGAAGCTCGCTTCGCTCAAGCCCGTCTTCGATCCAGAGGGAACGACGACCGCCGGCAACGCGCCCGGCGTGAACGACGGCGCCGGCGCTGTGATCGTCACGAGCGAGGAGTTCGCGAAGAAGCGGGGCATCGAGATCCTGGCGACGATCGTCTCGCAAGGCTTCGTCGCCGACGACTTCGCCTACCTTGCGCGGACTCCCGCGAAGGCCGGGGCAATCGCGCTCGCGAAGGCGGGAAAGACGATCGAGGACGTCGATCGGGTCGAGTTGAACGAGGCGTTCTCGTCGGTCGTTCTCCACTCTGCGCAGATGCTCGGGGCCGACGAGGACAAGGTGAACGTCAACGGCGGCGCGGTTGCGCTCGGGCATCCGATCGGAGCCTCGGGCGCGCGCATCCTCGGGACGATGGTGCACGAGCTGCGCCGGAATGGCGGCGGCCTGGGACTGGCCGCGATCTGCTCCGGCGGCGGCCAGGGCGACGCGATCCTGCTCGAGGCCTAACCTCCGAGTGACTGTCCCTGCGGAGGGACTGTCCCTCGACCGACGGGACCTACCCCGGAAGGGGGAAATTGCGCGCGGAGGCCAACACAGGGGCAAAAGATCGGTCCTACTGAGTACACATGCACTGCGGCACTCCCGGACGCACGCCGCCGCGTCGGCCGGCGTTCGTCGGACGGCTGATTCTCCTCGTCCTCCTTCTGGTGATGACGCTCGCTGTCTGGGCGGGCCCCGCGGCCTCCTATCCCTGCGGGGAGCCGAGCGGGACACGCACGCTCGCCGGGCACGTGGTCAAGGGCGGCGAGAAGCAGTGCGAGTCGCCCGGGCCGTTCAAACGCCGGGGAAACGCGGACCCGCTCTCCTTCGCCTTCTTCATCGGCATCGTCGCTGCGTTCGTGCTCATTCCGGTTGCCTTGGGGCGGCGCCAAGAGCAGCCTCCCGAGTAGCCTCCGTTCCGTGAGATTCGGGCACGTCCTCGTGGTCGGCGCAGGCCAGATGGGCGGCGGCATCGCCCAGGTCGTGGCGGGCTCGGGCCGGCGCGTCTCGCTCTACGACGCGGCTCCCGGAGCGGTCGAGCACGGACTCGAGGCCATGCGCCGTAGCCTCGGCAAGCTCGTGGAGAAGGGCGGGGCCGAGCCCGACGAGGTACTGGGCCGGGTGGAGCCGGTCGACGACCTCGTCGCCGCAGACCTGATGGTCGAAGCCGTCGTCGAGGACGCGGGCGTCAAGGAGGACGTCTTCCGGCGCGCCGACGAGACGCTGCCCCTCGAAGCCGTTCTCGCCTCGAACACGTCCTCGATCTCGATCTCCACGCTAGCCGCTGCGACCGGCCGGCCCGACCGCGTGATCGGCATGCACTTCTTCAATCCCGTGCCCGTCATGTCGCTCGTCGAGGTCGTCCGCGGCCGCGAGACCTCGGACGAGACCGCCGAGGCGATCACGGAGCTCGCGCGGGAGCTCGGCAAGACTCCCGCCGTCGCGAACGACTTTCCCGGCTTCGTCTCGAACCGGATCCTGATGCCGTTCATCAACGAGGCGGTTTGGGCGCTCCACGAGGGGGTCGCCGAGCCGGAGGCGATCGACACGATCGCGAAGCTCGGCTTCGCGCATCCGATGGGCCCGCTCGCACTCGCCGACCTGATCGGGCTCGACACGTGCGTCGCGATCATGGAAGTGCTCCGCGACGGCCTCGGCGACGCGCGGTACGAGCCCTGCCCGTTGCTGCGCGAGCACGTGGCCGCCGGGCGGCTCGGGCGCAAGTCCGGCCAGGGCTTCTACGATTATGGGAGAGTTTGACGGAACGTTGCTCGTCGCCGCGGTGCGATGGTCGTTCCGAGACAAGGACGCAGGGAGTACCCAGGCTAGTCAGCCTGGGTGCGACTGAGG
>JBGOSR010000092.1:0-7978 GCA_041476065.1 Gaiellaceae bacterium | reverse complement strand
GGGAGGTCCTCCCAGGACTTGGCCTGGTTCTCGGTCGGGCGGATGTAATAGAAGATGTTGTCGAAGTCGATCTCGGCGACGTTGCCGCCCCATTCCGGGAGCGGGCGGGCCAGGAAGTAGTCGAGCGACTTGAGCCGGAAGTCGCGCATCCACTGGGGCTCGTTCTTGTGCTCGGAGATCGCGGCGACGAGCTCGTGCGAGAGCCCTCGGCCCGACTTGAAGAAGTAGTCCTCGGGGTCGTGGAACCCGAACTTGTAGTCGGTCTTGATCCCGCCGACGACTTCGGTCTCACTGATCGCCACTAGGCCTCGCTTCCTACAACTGGTTCCGGCATGAACGCCTCGTACCCTTCGGCCTCGAGCTTGTGCGCAAGCTCGGGACCTCCTTCTTCAACGTTACGCCCGTCGACGAAGACGTGCACGAAATCGGGCTGGACATAGTTCAGGATCCGCTGATAGTGCGTGATGATGAGCGCGCCGGTCTCGGAGCCGACGAGCTCCTTCACGCCCGTGGCGACGATCTTCAACGCGTCGATGTCGAGGCCCGAGTCGGTCTCGTCGAGGACGGCGACGCGCGGCTTCAGCATCGCCATCTGCAGGATCTCGACCCGCTTCTTCTCGCCCCCGGAGAAGCCGTCGTTCAGGTACCGCTGCGCGAGCTCCCGCGGAATCTTCAGGTGCTCCATCGCCGCGAGCATGTCCTTGCGGAACTCCGGCACCGGGACCGGATCGTCCTCGCCGCCGGCGCGAGCCTTGCGGATCGCGTTCAACGCGGTGCGCAGAAAGCTCGTGACGGTCACGCCGGGAATCGCATGCGGGTACTGGAACGCGAGGAAGAGGCCGAGCTGCGCGCGCTCGTCGGCGCCCATCCCGGCGATCTCCTGGCCGTCGAAGAGCGCCTCGCCCCCCGTGATCTCGTAGGCCGGGTGGCCCATCAGGGCGTAGGCGAGCGACGACTTGCCCGACCCGTTCGGGCCCATGAGCGCGTGAATCTCCCCCGGGTTGACGGCGAGATCGACGCCCTTGACGATCTCCGTGCCGTCCTCGAGCGAGACGTGCAGGTCTTTCAGTTCCAGCAATGGCACTTTGTGCGGTCCCTAACCCTTTCCCGAAGCGGGTTTCCGCTCCGCTTTGTTCATCGTAGCTGAGCTCTTCCCCGCTACCCCCGCTGCTACTCTGAGTCTGTGCCCGGCTTGGGAAGCGTCAGCATCTGGGAGATCCTCATCCTCCTGCTCGTGGTGTTGTTGATCTTCGGCCCGAAGCGGCTTCCTGAGATGGGCCGGTCGCTGGGCAAGGGAATGAGAGAGTTCAAGGATTCTATTACCGGCAAGGATGACGACCATGCCGAGCTTCCGCCTCCGCAGGAAGAGACGCCCGTTCCCGCCGGCCCCAGCCGCGACGAGACGACTCCTTAAGCCGGGATGAGGCTTCCGCGGCGGCTTCGCCACGGTGAGGAGGCTTCCCTCGTCGAGCACCTCGGCGAGCTTCGAACGCGCCTTGTGATGAGCCTGATCGCGCTCGCGCTCGGGTTCCTCGTTGCGTTCCTCTTCCACGCGCATCTCGTCCATTGGCTGAACCAGGCGCTGCCGGCGGGAAAGCGCAAGCCGATCACCCTGGGAGTGACCGAGCCCTTCACGACCTCGATCAAGATCAGTCTCTACGCGGGTTTCGCGCTCGCGCTGCCCGTGATCCTCTACCAGCTCTGGAGCTTCTTCGCACCGGCGTTCGAGGAACACGCCCAACGCATCGTCGCCGGCTTCGTCGCGCTTGCGACCGGGCTGTTCGCGGCTGGTCTCGCGTTCGCCTATTGGATCGTCCTGCCCCCGGCAATCCACTTCCTGACGAACTACGACTCCAACCTCTATTCGATCCAGGTCCGAGCGAGCTACTACTACTCGTTCGCCGCCCTCCTGCTCATCGGGATCGCGCTCGTCTTCGAGTTACCGATCTTCGTCCTCGCGCTCGTCCGGCTCGGCGTCTTGACCACGGCTCAGCTTCGCCGAAACCGAAGGACCGGCTACGTCGTCATGATCGTGATCGCGATCCTGCTGCCGACAGTCGACCCCGTCTCCCTCGTCTTCGAGGCAGTCCCGCTGCTGGTGCTCTACGAGCTCTCGATCTGGCTCTCGGTGCTAATGGAGAAGCGATGGCGCAGGGCCGAGACCGAGCTGGCCGCAGCCCGTTGAGCTACCCCAAGATCGAGCTCCACGTCCACCTCGAGGGCACGGTCCGGCCCGAGACGCTGCTCGAGATCGCCCGTCGAAACGACTATGCCCTCCCGGCGGACAGCGTCGAAGGGCTACGAGAGCTGTACGAGTTCCGTGACTTCGAGCACTTCATCGAGATCTGGGTGCTGACGACGAACGCGCTGCGGACGCGGGACGATTTTCGGCAGGTCGCGGTCGACTACGCCGCGGAAGCTGCGTCGCACGGCGCCGTCTACGTCGAGGCGATCTTCTCCCCAGCCGAGCGTGTGAGGCGCGGCGTCGCGTGGGACGACATCTTCGCCGGCTACTGCGACGGGGCCGAGGAGGCCAGAGAGCTGCACGGAGTCGAAATGAGGTTGACCCCGGACATCGTGCGTGGCTTTCCGCTCGACGAGGCCGAGCCGGTCGTGCGCTACTCCGCCAAGTACATCGACCGCGGCGTGGTCGGAGTCGGCCTCGGCGGGCTCGAGGCCCAGTACCCGCCGGAGCCCTACGCGCCGGTGTTCGCGCTGGCGAAGACAGAAGGGCTCGGCTCGGTGCCGCACGCCGGCGAGGTGGCCGGGCCAGCTTCGGTCCGCGGCGCGCTGGACGCGCTTGGAGCGGACCGGATCCGGCACGGGTTCCGCGCCGTCGAGGACGCGGGCCTGGTCGTCGAGCTCGCCGAGCGCGGGATCGTCCTCGATGTCTCCCCCATTTCGAACGTCCGGACCGGCGCCGTCAACTCGTTGGCCGAGCATCCGCTGCCGCAGCTCGTGGCCGCGGGCGTGCGCTGCTCGATCTCGACCGACGACCCCGCGATGTTCGACACGGATCTCACCCGGGACTACGACGCCGCACGTTCGCTCGGTGTCGGTCCGCAGTCAGCCTACGAGGTAGGCGTCGAAGGCGCGCTCTGCGACGAAGCGACCCGGGACCGGCTGCGAGACGTGGGCAAAGACTTCGACTGGGCCCTGCTCGGCCACGCCGAGCTAGTCTAAGAACGTATGGCCAGGTCAGGCGCTCGCCGCAAACCACGTCCGACTCCGAAGCCGCAAGCGCGGGGCGGGGGTACCCGTTCGAGCACCAAGCACGAGTTCAGCGCAGCTGAGGCCACGATGTTCTTCCCGATGCTTCGACGCCAGGCGAAGTGGGTCTTCGTCTTCCTCGCGCTCACATTTGGGATCGGCTTCGTCGCCTTCGGCGTCGGCAGCGGCCAGGGTGGTCTCGGGAACATCTTCCAGGGCCTGGGCGGCAGCTCCTCGGGCGGGCCTTCGGTCAACAACGCACGCAAGAAGATCGCGAAGGGAGACCTCTCCGCGTACAAGGAGCTCGCCGACGCCTACCGGGCCCAGAACAACGCGGACGCCGCGATCGCGGCCGGCGAGAAATACGTTCAGGCACGGCCGAAGGACGTCGAGTTCGCGCGCACGCTCGCAAGCGACTACGAAGGCAAGGGGACGACCCTT
The DNA here is from genome assembly GCA_041476065.1 of Gaiellaceae bacterium. Classification (GTDB taxonomy): domain Bacteria; phylum Actinomycetota; class Thermoleophilia; order Gaiellales; family Gaiellaceae; genus VAXT01. Next base: position 4,327 of record JBGOSR010000092.1, on the reverse strand, counting down.
CGGGAGGAGGCGGCAGCGGTCCAAGCGGACTTGATCGCCAAGACCGGGGGAGCGACGTTCGCTCTCCCACAGAACTCGCTCCTCGGACGCGCGCTCGGCACGGGGCGCATCGACCAGGAGCTGACGACGGCGGCGAACACGACGCTCACCCAGCAGTACTCCGCCATCCAGACGGCGTACACGCGGGCGACCCGCCTCTACCAGAGAGTCGCGAAGGCGCAGCCTGACGACGTCTTGCTACAGCTCGTGCTGGCCAACTCGGCCTACCAGGCGCAGCTGCTTCCCATCGCGGTCCAGGCCTACGCGCGCGTGATCAAGCTCGCCCCCGACAGCCAGGAGGCACAACAGGCGGCCCAGCAGATCCAGTTCCTGAAGCTCCAGGCCAAAGCCAGCGGCGTTCCGAGACCCGTTCCCCATCGTTAGACTCCTCCGGACTTGGAGGGGCCTGTGAATTTCGCTGTGAAGACCGACAAGGTCGACGACGGGACCTACGTCATCTCGCTGACGGGGGAGGTCGACCTGTACACGGCCCCCGAGTTCCAGCAGCAGCTGCTCGACGTGATCAGCGAAGGCGGCGAGGACGTCGTCGTCGACTTCTCCGACACGACGTTCATCGACTCGACGACGCTCGGCGTCCTCGTGGGTGGAGTCAAGCGCCTGCGCGCCCAGGACGGCCGGCTCTCGCTCGTGTGCAGCGACCGCAACATCACCAAGATCTTCGAGATCACCGGGCTCGACCGCGTCTTCACGATCTATCCGACCCGCGACGAGGCGCTCGCCAAGGCCGCCTCGAGCCAGCCTTCGTAGTGCCCCTTCCGGCGATGGGGCCGAGTCTCTGGGTCGCGAGCACCAAGCCAGAGGCCGCACTCGCGCGCGGGCAAGGCTCGAAGCCTTGGCAAGCGGGAGGGTGGATTCTGGCGCCGCGTGATCGCGGGCCAGAGGCCGGCTGGCATTGCCGGAAGGGGCACGTGTTGCGCGCCCTTTCAGGCGCTCTGCTGGCCGGACTCGTACTCGTGGCGACGGGCTGCGGAACCGGCGGGCCCGCGAAGGGCGGCGACCCGAGCCGGGGCAAGAAGCTCTTCCTGGCCGAGGCGAAATGCGGTGGCTGCCACACATTGAAGGACGCCGGCTCGAAGGGACAGGTCGGCCCGAACCTCGACGACGCGTTCAGCCGCCCGAAGGAAGAGGGCTTCAAACAGAGCGGAATCCAGAACATCGTCCTCGACCAGATCCGCTTCCCGACAAGCGTTAGCGGCATGCCCGCGAACCTCGTCAAGGGGCAAGACGCCGTTGACGTTGCGGCTTACGTCGCTCTCTGCGCCGCGGCTGACCCAAACAAGGACAAGCAGGCCTGTCCGGGGCTCGCGGCCGGCAGCGGCGGGAGGGGCCTCTACGTCTCGCTCGGCTGCCAGGGCTGCCACTCGCTCGACGGCTCGCCGTCGAGCGGCCCGACGTTCAAGGGGCTCTTCGGCTCGACCGTGAAGCTCACGAACGGCCAGACGGTCAAGGCCGACGAACAGTACCTGCTCAGTTCGATCCTCGATCCAGACAAGCAGATCGTCGCCGGCTACCAGCCCGGCCTGATGAGCTCGCTGATCAAGAAAGGCCAGATCTCGGGCGCCGACGCCAAGACGCTGATCGACTTCATCAAACAGCAGAAATAGTGCCCAAAACCGACTTTGCAACAGACTGTTGCAAAGAACGACTTGTCCCTACGGAGCCTGTTCTGCGTCGAGGTCGACGACCACGTGCGTGATCGGAATTGCGAAACGCTGTCGGGCTGCCTCGACGATGCCACGCTCGAGCCAGTGCGAGCGACCCTCGGGATGGGTCGAGATGATGATCTCGTCGGGGCCGAACAGCCTGAGCGCGTCCTCCATCGCCTGCAGCGGCTCGGCGTCGCCCACCTCGCCCTCTGCGTCCAGCCCGGCCTCGCGTAGGCGCGCGAGGCTCGCGTTCAGCCGCTCCTGCGCCTTGGCGCGGGCGCCGTCCTCGTCGGAGGCCCAGTGACGAACGGCAGAGTTGAGCGCGGGGCAGATGACCAGCACGTGCTCGTCGTAGCCCTCCGAGCGGAGACGAATCTCCTCACGAAGAGTCCCGCCGCCGACGGTCTCGTTTGCGATCACAAGGATGCGGTGCTCGTTCTCGCTGCTGCGCCGGGAGGAGACCGTCTGCCTCGCAGGCTCGGCGCGACCGGCACGGACGACGTAGACGACGCCCGCAAGCGTGAGCAGCAAGAAGACGGCGACCCCGGCCCATTTCCCGAGCGTCAAGGCCGCGATCGCGATCGCGGCAAAGTAGCCCACGGTCAGGAGGAGAAAGCGATATGCCTCAGCCTCGCTACGGAAAGGGTTGATCATCGATTAGAGGACGTACACCGTCGTGTAGACCACGATCCACATGACGTCGACGAAGTGCCAGTAGATCCCCGGGATCTCGACGCCCCGGTGCGCTTCGGGCGTGAAATGGCCTCGGAAAGCACGCACTGTGGCGAACGTGAGCAGCGTCAGCCCGATGAAGACGTGGGCTCCGTGCAGCCCCGTGAGACCGTAGAACGTCGAGCCGAAGCCCCCGTCGTGCGGCGCGAACCCGATCCGTGAGTACTCGCGCGCCTGGGTGAGCAGGAAGGTCAGCCCGAGCGCGAGCGTCAGCACGAGCCCCGCCTGCATGCCCGCGCGGTTGCCGCGCTTGATCGCCTGGAGCGACCAGTGCATGGTGAAGCTCGACGTCAGGAGGACGACGGTGTTCACGCCGGCCACGAAGACCGGCAGGTGAAATGGGTGCGGCGGCCACTCGGGGGCGCCGCTCACGACCCGGACGAAGAAGTAGGCCGTGAAGAACGACCCGAACAGCATGATCTCCGACGCGATGAAGAGGAGCATCCCGAGCGTCGTCGAGTCGACCCGCGAGCTCTGGTGCGCGATGGGCGGGCCGTGATGAGCATCGGCGTGGGCGCTCACGATGAGACCGGCGCTTCGGTGAGGACGACGTGCTCGACGGGCAGCTTCGAGTCGTTGTGCAGCCGCTGGACGAGATTGCGCTTCATCCACGGGGACTGCCCGGGAGCGAAGGTCGAGACGATGATCTCGTCGACACGCTCGTCGTGAACGGCCTGCATCGCCGCCGTATAGGGGTCCGGATGCGAGACCTGGCCGTGGACGTCGATCCCCTCGCCACGCAGAACTGCGAGCGCCTGGCGCAGCCTCCGTTCCGCTTCCGGGTGCTCGGACTTCATCGGATCGCTCTGCGGGCAGACGATCAGGAAGCTCGCCGGGCCGCGTTGAGCCCGTTCCCGAATGCGTGCGAGCAACGGGTCGCCGACGACGGTCTCGTTTGCGATCACGAGCACGTTCGCCTCTCCGCCCTCGGCCGTCACGTCGACCACGACATGCTCGACGGGCAGGCCCTGCGCTGCATCGCGAATCCGGTCGATCACCTTGCGCCGCAGCCAGGCCGACCGCTCGTTCGGATGGGTCGAGACGATGATCTCGGTCGGCCGCGGCTCGAGCATCGCGATCGCGTCGCGAACTGCGTCGGCGGGATCGGCCTCGACCACGAGTCCGTGGGCCGCGATGCCCGCCTCGTGCAGGGCGGAGAGCGTTCGATCGAGGCGCCGGCTCGCCGCCGCCCGCCGGGTGTCTTCGTAGACGACGTATGCCGTGTGCGGATGGCTGACCGGTGCGAGGACGGTGATCAGATCCACGCCGTCCGCTGCGCGGCGCTTCAGCGCCTCGATCAGGCTTGGGCCGGTAACGGTCTCGTTCGCGACTACCAGTACGTGGCTCACGTCCTCGGCACCTCCTCGACCTCGTGCTCACGCGCGCCGTTGAACACCGCATGCCGAGCCCCCGGCACGCCGTACTCGTACGGGCCGCCGACGATCTGCGGGATCTCGTCGAAGTTGAAGATCGGGGGCGGCGACGAGACCTGCCACTCGAGCGTCTTCGCACGCCACGGGTTCGAGCCTGCCCGCTCGCCGCGCGTCCAGCTGACGATCATGTTGTAGACGAACACCATGAACGAGGCTCCGAGGAAGAACGACGCGATCGAGATGAACATGTTCCAGGCCCCGAACTTCGGTGCGTAGTCGTAGACGCGACGATTCATCCCTTCCACGCCGATGATGTGCATGGGGAAGAACGTCGCGTTGAACCCGACGAAGGTGAGCCAGAAATGGAGCTTGCCGAGCCGCTCGTTGTACATCCGGCCGGTCATCTTCGGGAACCAGTAGTAGATCCCCGCGAAGATCGTGAACAGCGAGCCGCCGAGCAGCACGTAGTGGATGTGCGCGACGATGAAGTACGAGTCCGACGTGTGGATGTCGATC
>JBGOSR010000091.1:0-8034 GCA_041476065.1 Gaiellaceae bacterium | reverse complement strand
GCGGCCGCGAATGGTGCCGCCTGTCCGATCCCAGACGATCCGGGGCCGCAGCTCGGCGAACTCGTCCGACGGGTAGCGGCCCGCAAGCATGTCGAGGACGTTTTCGAGCTGCACCCGAGAGAGGTCGGCGAAGTTGTAGGCACCTCGGACGAGGTCGTGCAGCTCGTCGACGGAGATCTCCTCGTCGGCGCAGATCGCCACGATCTGCTGCGCAAGCACGTCGAGCGGATTGCGCGGGATGACGGTCTCCTCGATCGCGCCTGCGCGCATCCGCTCGGCGACGACGGCCGACTCGAGCAGGTCGGCGCGGAACTTCGGAAAGATCCGGCCACGGGAGACGGCGCCGAGCTCGTGGCCCGCCCGGCCCACGCGCTGCAGCCCGCGCGCGACCGACTTCGGCGACTCGACCTGAATCACGAGGTCGACCGCGCCCATGTCGATCCCGAGCTCGAGCGACGAGGTGGCGACGAGGCAGGGGATCTCCCCCAACTTCAGGAGCTCTTCGACCTCGAGCCGCTGCTCGCGTGCGAGCGAGCCGTGGTGGGCGCGCGCGATCTCCTTGCGGGGCGCGCCTTGTTCGCCACCCGAGTGACTGTCACTGTGACTGTCACCGTTTTGGTGGCTTTCGTTCGCCAGTTCGTTCAGGCGCAGCGCCAGCCGCTCGGCGAGCCGGCGGTTGTTGACGAAGACGATCGTCGAGCGGTGCTCCTGGACGAGCTTGAGAATCTCCGGGTAGATCGACGGCCAGATCGAGTTCGACTCGCCCGGCTCGCGCATGTCCTCGATCGGCACGACGACTTTCAGGTCGAGCTCCTTTGCCCGACCCGCGTCGACGAGCTCGATCGGCCGACCACCCGAGACGAAGCGTCCGATCTCCTCCATCGGCCGCTGGGTCGCGGAGAGGCCGACCCGCTGCACTGGTCTCTCGGTCAGGCGGTCAAGTCGTTCGACCGAGAGCGCGAGGTGCGCCCCGCGCTTCGTGCCGGCCACTGCGTGCACCTCGTCGAGGATCAGCGTCTCGACGCTCTTCAGCATCTCGCGCCCGCGCGAGGTCAAGAGCAGGTAGAGCGACTCGGGCGTCGTGATCAGGATGTCGGGGTGCTCCCGAAGCATGGCCGCGCGGTCGCGCTGCGGCGTGTCCCCGGTGCGAACGGCCACGCGGAGCTTCGAGTCGAGCCCGGCAAGCGGCCCGCGCAGATTGCGCTCGATGTCGTAGTTCAAGGCTTTCAGCGGCGAGACGTAGAGGAGCCGGAGCCCTTCGCCCGGTTGCTCGGTGAGCCTGTCGATCCCGTAGAGGAACGCGGCGAGCGTCTTTCCGGAACCGGTCGGCGCCTGGATGAGCGTGTCCTTCCCGCTCGCGATCGCGGGCCAGCCGAGCTCCTGCGCCGGGGTAGGCGCCTCGAATGCGCCCTCGAACCAGGCCCGCGTCTCGGACGAGAAGACGGACAGCGCCTCCACGGCGTCAGCCTACCCGCCGGCCCGTTCTGCTCAGCGCCAGTCGACGGTGACGATCTCGACCGGCTCGGCGATCCCTTTCAGCTCGACCGAGCGATCTTCGGTCCAGACGGCGCCCGCGGCCTCGGCCGTCGCACGGCTCGCGAGGATCTCCCCCGCGCCGGCCAGCGCGACAATGCGCGCTACTTCGTGAACGCCCTTCCCCCGATAGCCCTTGCCCGCCGGCGTAGCCTCGCTCGCGTGCACGCCGATCCGCACCGACGGCGCGAAGCCGTGTGCCCTCCGGTGCTCAGCGAGGGCTCGCTGGACCGACCTCGCGCACTCGACCGCCGCAACCGGCTCCGGAAACGCGACGAAGAAGCCGTCGCCCGCGTGGTCGACCTCCTCACCCCGGTGCTCGGCAAAGAGCGCCCGCAGAGTCCGGTCGTGCCAGGCGATCAGGTCAGGCCACGCCTCGTCGCCGACCGCCTCCAGGAGCGCAGTGGAGCCGCATACATCGGTGAACAGGAAGGTCCTGGCCAGCCGCACCTCCTCGCCGCCCGCGAAGTCGGCAAGGAGTCCCGCCGCATGCCGCGCATCCGGCAGCGCCCCTAGCCGCGCGAAGGTGGAGTTCGCAGCCTGCAGCTCGAGCTCCGCCGCCCCCTCGTCGCCTTCCGCTCGGTAGGCCGCGGCAAGCAGGACCCGCGCCCGTGCCACCTCGTAGGGGGCGTCGACGTCTTGCCACAGGCGGCAACCGCGACGGAGGTGCTCCACCGCAGCACCCTCCTCACCTGTAGCGAGCTCGAGTGCACCTCTGGAGACGAGCGCGCTCGCCTGAAGAGCTGGAGAGCCAACCTGCTGCGCGGTTTCGTCGAGCTCCTCCACACCTGTGCGAGCGGCGTCGTGGTCAGCCGCCGCCAAGCTGATCTCGACCCGGGCGGGGAGCAAGCTCGCGCGGTCCAAACGACCCATCGACTCGTCGCCGAGGGCGCGTTCGATCGACTTGACTGCCGCCTGCACCTGCCCCTGCGCCAGCTTCAGAAGGGCCTGACCCGGCTGAGGATCCCAGCCATGCTCGTGCGCCTCGCGAAACGCCTCTTCGGCTCGTGCCAGGTCGCCGAGCCGGAGCCGGATCTCGCCGATCTCCGCCAACGCCTCCGCTATTGGGACTTTGAGGCCGAACGTGACGAAGTCGTCTCGTGCGACCGTTGCCTCCTGCTCCGCCGCGGCCCAGTGCCCGCGCAGCCGAAGCACTTGGGCACGGTGGACGCGACAGTCGGCCGCTCGCCCTCCCGGCAGCTGGGTGCGGGCACACCATTGATCGAAGTGCTCCGTCCATTCCGCGACGCGCTGAAAGTCGGCAAGGTCCCGGCAGGCACAGATCGTGTTGCAGTAGATGACGCCGGCGGCGATAGGCCTGAGCTCGCCTGAGATCGCCGCCGCGGTCGCCTCCTCGATCTGCGCCCAGCCCTCATCGACGTTGCCTGTCTCGAGGAGCAAATAGCCCTGACAGTGGAGAGCGAGGGATTCGAGGTCCCGGTCACCGAACCGGCGGCCCAGTTCCGCCGCTCGCCAGGCGTCCCGCACGGCGCCCTCGAGATCGCCCTGCGCCCAAGCAGCTCGCGCCTGCCGATAGGCAAGGAAGCCGTGTTCGCAGCACTCGGCCTCGTCTTCCAGTAGCCGTTCGGCCCGACTCAGCCAGCCTGCCGCCACGGATCCAGCACCGCGGAGGCCGAAGTCCCTGAACAGCTCGAGCGCGAGCCTTGCTGCGCTCCGCCGGTCGCCTGCGTCGAGAAACGCGGCATAGGCCCGCTCGCGCGCGCTGATACACCGGTCCGTCGGCCCCGCCCATGAGGCCGCCTCGGCGAGGAGCTCGAGATCCTCCGGCGAGAGGTCGCCTGAGGCATCAGCGGACGTCAGGAGATCGTACGCCTCGCGCCAAGACCGGCGCGCAACCGCTTCGCGCGCCTGCGCGAGCGGATCGTCGATCGTCTGCTGCCGAACCATGGTTCTCACCATTGTGCGACAGCGAGCTACTACAGCGCGAGTCTCGAGCGCAGTGCCGACACGTCGGCGCGAAACGCTTCCTCCTCGATCGGCGGCGGCGAGTCCTCCGGGAACTGGGACGACATCCTGTCGCCGCTCCCGGAAGACGTCTGGCGTGCCAACCTCGACGCTGTCGTAGCGGCCCTCGAGCGCTAGGCTGCACTCATGGCGATCTCCGCGCCTGACCGACTGCACTACACGGCGAGCGACGAGGCGAACGCACTCATCGCGACCGACCCGCTTGCGCTGCTGATCGGGTTTGCGCTCGACCAGCAGGTGCCGGTCCAGACCGCATTCGCGGGCCCGCTGAAGATCAAGCAGCGACTCGGCACGCTCGAGGTCGCGCGGGTCGACCCGGCCAAGGTCGAGGCCGCCTTCCGCGAGAAGCCCGCCGTCCACCGGTTTCCCGGCGCGATGGCGGCGCGCGTGCAGGAGCTCTGCGCACTCGTCGAGGAGGAGTACGACGGCGACGCCTCCCGGGTCTGGCGCGAGGCAAGCGATTCCACAGACCTCCGCAGGCGGATCGAAGGGCTCCCGGGATTCGGGAAGATGAAGGTGATCGCACTGGGCTCGGTGCTCGCCAAGCGGTTCGGCGTGCAGGCCGCCGAGGGGCTCGTCCCCTCGCATCCCACGATCGGCGACGTCGACTCGCCCGAGGCGCTCGAGTCCTACCAGGCCGCCAAGCGCGCCCACAAAGCGCAGATGCGCGGCGAAGCGCACTGATCGTCCGGCCCCGCGTCGTCGTCTACGTCACCCGCGAGGAGCCGGTCACCGGGGCCGACGAGCTGCTCGTCTTGGACGCGGTCGACGAACCGGACTATGTGGGGGTCGTGCCTGGCGGCGGCATCGAGCCGGGAGAGACTGTCGAGGACACGATGAAGCGGGAGCTGCTCGAGGAAACGGGGCTCAAAGTGGAGCTCGTCCGGGAGCTCGGCGTTCTCCGCCAGCCGGGTCGCCGCGACCCGGACTTCCAGCACGAGAGCCATTTCGTCCAGGCGGTGCCCACGGAGCCGACCGAGGACGAATGGGAGCACTTCATCGAGGAGAACGAGATCGAGCGCGGACTCGTCCGCTGCCGCTGGGTGCCCATCCTCGCCGGCATGTCGGTACACGGGCGCAACCGCGGCGCGTTCCTCGACGCCCTCCTGCGCAAGCGCGTCGTCGGCTATCTGACCCGTGAGCGTGACGGCTGCACCGAGCTCCTCATCATCGAGCACAGCGACTCTCCCGATTTCGTGGAGGTCCCGGCCGGCCGGCTCGACCCCGACGAGACCCTCGAGGAGGGACTCGTCCGCGAGGTCGAGGAGGAGACCGGCGTCACCGGAATCCGGATCGTGCGTGAACTGGCCGACGCCGACGAGTTCGCTCGCCTCTTCGACCCGAGGGCAAACGAGAGTCATGCCTTCCATGCCGAAGCCGACAGTGACTCGGACGAGTGGGCGCATTCGGTAGCTGGGTCTGGTGCGGACGCCGGCATGATCCACCTCTGTCGCTGGGTGCCGCTCGACGACTGCCCACCCCTTTGGGGGAAGCCGGATCCTTTGGTGGAACGGCTCAGGTTGTCGATACGAGAGGAATGAGCCGCCGCCTTCTTTTCCCGCTGCTCGTGGTCGGGCTTGCGCTCGGAGGCTCGACTGCGAAGGCGCTGCGGATGCCGACCGCGCCGCGCTGCTCCGTCTTTCCGAAGTCGAACCCGTGGAACCAGCGCGTCGATTCCCTGCCGGTCGCGGCCAACTCGGCGCAGATCGTCAACTCGATCGGAGCAGGGACCAGCGTGCACGCCGACTTCGGCTCCGGGCTCTGGGAAGGCGCTCCGATCGGTATCCCGATCACGGTAGTCGGCCGCAAGCAGCCGAAGAGCCACGTCTCGTTTCAGTATGCCGACGAGTCCGATCGCGGCCCTTATCCGATTCCACGCAACGTGAAGATCGAGGGCGGACGCTCCTCATCTGGCGACCGGCACGCGCTGATCGTCGACCGCGACTCGTGCCGTCTCTACGAGCTCTACGCGCTCTACCCGAAGGGTCGGGGCTGGCGTGCCGGCTCCGGGGCGATCTGGAGCCTGCGCTCGAACAAGCTCCGCCCGGCCGGCTGGACTTCGGCCGATGCCGCGGGCCTGCCCATCTTCCCCGGCCTCGCCCGTTACGACGAGGTCAAACGAGGCGTGATCGACCACGCGCTTCGCTTCACAGTCGAGCGCACGCGAAAGGCCTACGTCTTTCCGGCCCGCCATTTCGCAAGCAACTCGAACGATCCGAGCTTGCCGCCAATGGGCTTGCGCCTACGCCTCAAGGCAAGCTTCGACGTCAGCGGCTTCCCGCGGCAGGCGCGGATCGTCCTCGTGGCGCTCAAACGCTACGGCATGCTCGTCGCCGACAACGGCTCCAGCTGGTACATCACGGGCGCCCCGGACCCGCGCTGGTCGAACGACCAACTGCACACGCTGGGCCGCGTGCAGGGCTCGGACTTCGAGGTCGTCGGCAAGTAAGGAAAACCGATCTGCCCTTACTTGCGAAATGCCAGGTGATGATGCGCAAGGGAACCTGTGTGATCGCCGCCGTTGTGGTCTTGCTGGCGGCGGGTTGCGGCAGCAAGAGCGGAAGCAAGTCGAGCGCGAGCGGCCCGGTTACCGTCAATCTCACCGAGCAGAACGGCTCCGGTGAATCGGGCACCGCGACCCTGACGAAGGTCGGCGATCAAACGAAGGTCGTCGTCGATCTACAAGGCACGTCCGCAACGATGGGATCGGCTTCGCAGCCGGCGCACATTCACAAGGGGTCCTGCGCCAAGCTCGACCCCACGCCCGCCTACGCGCTCGCGGACGTGAAGAACGGCAAGTCGACGAGCACCGTCGCCGCGAAGCTCGACGACCTGACCAAGAGCGCCTTCGTGATCAACGTGCACAAGTCGGCTGCCGAGATCCAGACCTACGTCGCCTGCGGTGCCGTCGGCACGGGCCCGACCAGCAGCAGCGGCAGCAGCGGCAAGTACTAGAGCGCGGCCGAGCGAAGAACGCGCTGCCAAGTGACGCCTGCGTCCTCGGTCTTCCAGACCACACCGCCCGGTCCCAGACGGGCTCCGCTAGTCAACAGGTAACCGGTGCGACCGTCAGCAAAGGAGAGCGCGGCGGGCAAATACCCGGCTAACCGACGCCTGGAGCGTCGCCAGTGAAGCCCGCCGTCGTACGTTCGAGCCACGAGCGACGTGCCGTAACCGCATGCAGGGCAGTAGCCGACGAAGAACGCGGTCGATGAATTAAGGGCCGAAAAGGGGCCGGGGTAGGCATCCAGCCTTGGCACCCGCCGTTGCAGAAACTGGCCAAGGACGAGCCGCCAGTGGACCCCGTCCGGGGTCGAGTAGGCCGCGTATCCCTGGCTACCGGCGGCAGCACCGCCCCTGAGCAGAAGCCACGCCGCAGTACCACGGCACTGAAGCGACGGTGCCTGACTGACGGAAGTGCCCAGAAGGCGTGCTCTGTGGGCGACTTTCCAGGTCCGCCCAGCGTCATGAGTCGCGTAGACGACTCGGCCGCGCGCGGCGAGCCCTCGGGTCGCGCTGGACACACACATCGAGTCGAGAGGCGCGGGCTCGTTGAGCGATCGCCAGGTGGCGCCTCCGTCCCCGGTTGCAAGGAGCTGCCCTCCGGTGGTGAGAGCCCAGCCGACGTGGGCATCGACGAAGTCGATCGCAGCGAGGGCTTGCGGCGGGCGGCGCGATGTCCACGACCGCCCCCCATTGCTCGTCGCGAGCAGCGAGTCGGGCGTAAGCGCCCATGCGTGTCGCACGTCGACCGCTTCCAGTGCCTTCACGTGCTGGCCGCCGATCTGGCGCTCCCAGGATCGTCCTCCGTCTCGAGTGGCGAAAATGCCTCCTCCCCCAGCCGCCCAGCCAACGGAGGCGGTGACGAAACGGATGTCGACCCTTCCCTGCGCTGGGCGAGCCTGCACGCTTGTGGAATGCGCAAACCCGATCAGGAGGAGAGCGAAGAGAACGAGCCGGCGCACTAGCCGACGCCGGCGAGCAGAAACGCGCGATTCTCCCTCAGCATCTCGCGGGCGATGACGAGCCGCTGGATCTGGTTCGTGCCCTCGTAGATCTGCGTGATCTTGGCGTCGCGCATCATCCGCTCGACCGGATACTCCTGCATGTAGCCGTAGCCGCCGAGAACCTGCACGGCGTCGGTTGTGACCTCCATCGCCACGTCCGTGCAGTAGAGCTTCGCCATCGCCGAGATCTTCGTCAGCTCCTCGTCGGGCGCGCCCTCGTCGATCATCATCCCGATCTTGTAGAGGAGTCCCCGAGCGGCCTCGCACTTCGTCTCCATGTCCGCGAGCGTGCCGGCGATCAGCTGGTGCTGCGCAATCGGCTTGCCCATCGTTTCGCGGCTCTTCGCGTAGTCGAGCGCGTAGTCGGTCGCGCCCTGGGCCAGGCCAAGCCCCTGCGCCGCGATCCCCGGACGTGACCGGTCGAGGATGCGCATGGCGATCTTGAAGCCCTCGCCCTCCTCGCCGAGCAGGTTGCCCGCCGGAACGCGGCAGTCGTTGAAGAAGATCT
>JBGOSR010000090.1:0-8166 GCA_041476065.1 Gaiellaceae bacterium | reverse complement strand
CAGCCTTGTACGAGGACTCCGTCGATCGCCCGCGCGGGAAAGGTCGGGAGAGCTGCCAGCGCGGGTTTGGTTCCGTCGAGCTCGCGTCGCGATGCCGCGAGGCTCGTCTGAACGATCTGGAACTGGTTGGGGAAGCTGACCGTGAAGATCCCGTGCCGCTCGACGTTGCGGTACGTGCGGTGACGCGGGGTACAGACGAAGCAGTAGCGATCGCCCCACCCGAGCGGCATAGCCATGTGCTTGGGTGCGAGGTCGAACGTGCCGTCGGGCTCCTTCGTGCCGACGATGACGAGCGGAGCGACCGTGAACGCCCGGTCCCACACGACCTCGATCGAGAGCTCGCGGATCGTCGTCTCGAAGGCCGGGTCGGTGGTAAACAAGGTCGGCTGAGACGGTCCCATGAGCTAACGGCTCGCGAAGATCGGGTGCGGCAGTGCAAGGGCCGTTGCGATCTCTCCGTAGACGTTGTGTCCGACCAGGCCGTAGCTCTTGTCGAAGTCGACTGCGCCGTTCAGCTCGATCACCACGTAGCTGTCCTCGAGCGGCAGGAGGTCGACGCCGACGAAATCCGCTCCGATCGCCGCGGTAGCCGCGATCGCCAGACGGCACGCTTCGGGGGAGGGCGTGACCGGCGCCCGCGTGGCGCCTCGAGCCACGTTCGTCCGCCATTCCCCGGGCGCTGCGATTCGCTGGATGGCGCCCACGACCCGGCCGCCGGCCACGAGGATCCGAATGTCGCGTCCGGTCGACGGGACAACCTCCTGGAGAAGCGCGCCATGACGAACGAACCAGGGCCGGTCTCGAATCTGGCGGAGCGTCTCCTCGAAGGATCGCTCGGTCTCGCAGAGGAAGACGTCGAGGCCCCAGCTGCCGAAGCGCGGTTTGAGGACGAAGGGCGGTCTGAGCCCGAGCGGCGCGTCTTCGCGAGGAAGATGAACGGTCTTCGGATGGGGCACGCGCGCGGTCACGAGGCGCGCAGCGGTCAGTAGCTTGTCGTGCGCAGCGACGAGGGCCCGTCGGCCGTTCAGGACACGTGCGCCGTGTTGCGCGATCTCGTCGAGCCGGTCGACGCCGGGCTGGATCCCGTCCAGGGTCGGCAGGACGTCGAGCCTGACAAGGGCAGTGTCTCCAGGCCCGAGCAGGACGGATGCCTCTCGCGGAGAGACGAGCGCGGCGGGCACGCCCTGCAACAGCCAGGCAGCGAGGAGACCGAGGTTCGTCGGCTCCCGCGAGCCGATGATCGCCACGAGCTCGCTCTGCGGGACGCTGTCGGCGGCGACTAGCGGCTTTCGCAAGCTTGCTCCAGCCCTTCCCATGGGGAAATCGTGGCTTCCCCTCGCGCCAGGCGCATCCGAGCCCCCTCCGATAGGCGCTGCGGTGAAGTACGGACATCGGTTCTCGTCCGTCTCGGCTACGGTCCCCCCGTGAAGCCAACGCTGGGGTGCCCTCTCGACGAGGTCGTCGTGCTCGACTGTCTGGAGTAGACGTAAGAAAGGCTGGCTGGGCGAGAAGATGTGGGCGATTCGAAAGCTACGGGCCGAGCCCGGGCTCGTGCTCGATGAGACGCCGGTTCCGGTGCCCGGTGACGACGACGTGCTCGTCCGAGTGGAGGCCGCGAGCCTGTGCGGGACCGATCTGCACATCTACCACTGGGACGACTGGGCGGCGCACCGGATCAAGCCCCCGCTGACGCTCGGCCACGAGTTCGCAGGGACGGTCACCGAGGTCGGCCGCAACGTTCGCCACGTCGTGCCGGGCGACTATGTCTCGGCCGAGAGCCACGTCACCTGCGGGATGTGCTTCCACTGCCGCACGGGCCAGGCGCACATGTGCGAGCGGACGGAGATCCTCGGCGTCGACCGCGACGGCTGCTTCGCCGAATACGTTCTCGTGCCCGAGTCGGTGATCTGGCTCAACGACCGAACGAAGCTTCCGCCCGAGATTGCGACGCTGCAGGAACCGTTCGGCAACGCGGTCTTCGCGACGAGCTTGCACGATCTCGCGGGCAAGACGGTCGCGATCCTCGGCTGCGGCCCCGTCGGCCTCTTCAGCATTGCCGTTGCGCGTGCCTCCGGGGCAGGGCGCGTGCTTGCCTCCGATCGGGTTGAGTTCCGGCTCGACCTCGCCCGGACGATGGGCGCGACCGACGTCGTGAACGTCAGCGATGTGGGCGACGTGCCGGGCTGGTTCGTCGACCGGAACGAAGGGGACCACCTCGACGTCGTCTTCGAGATGTCCGGCTCGCCGCAGGCGATCGGCGATGCCTTCAGAATCGCTCGCAACGGCGGCCAGGTCGTCCTGTTCGGGATTCCGGCTCGACCGGTCGAGCTCGACATCGCCGAGTCGCTCATCTTCAAGAACCTGACCGTGGCGGCAGTGAACGGCCGGCAGATCTTCGGGACGTGGTTCAAGACCCGCTGGCTGCTCGAGCACGGGGTCGTAGATCTCAAGCCCCTGATCACGCACCGCTACGCGCTCACGGACTTCGAGCGAGCCCTCGAGGAGCTCGACGCCGGGCAGGCGTGCAAGGTCGTCTTCTTCCCCGGCGAGGAGGGCGAGGCGTTGACCGCGTCCGGGACGCCGGCAATCGAGCGCCAGCGCGGCGAACGAGTGCGCAACCTGGCACGGTGGACCCACCGATGAACGAGCGCCTGCGCGCGGACCTCTCGGCGCAGCTCGACGAGCTGCGCGACGCGAACACCTACAAGACCTTCCTCACCTTGCGGTCTCCGCAAGGGCCTCTCGTCGAGATGGAAGGTCACGGCGAGGTGCTGGTGCTCTCCTCGAACAACTACCTGGGGCTGGCCGCGCACCCAGAGGTGATTCAGGCGACAAAAGACGGGCTCGATCGCTACGGCGCCGGAACAGCGTCCGTCCGTTTCATCTGCGGCACGTTCGAGCCCCATCTCGAGCTCGAGGTGGCACTCGCCGAGCTCGTCGGCACCGAGGCTGCGTTGACCTATGCCTCGTGCTGGAACGCGAACGAGGCTCTGATCCCATCGCTGACGGACGAGAACACGGTTCTCATCTCAGACGAGCTGAACCACGCGAGCATCGTCGACGCCATGCGGCTCGCCAAGCCCGCTCGCAAGGTCGTCTTCGGTCATTCCGACATGGACCAGCTCCGCGAGGCGCTTCGCGGGTGTGAGCAGAGCCAGAGGAAGCTCGTCGTCACGGACGGCGTGTTCAGCATGGAAGGCGATCTCGCCCGGCTGCCCGAAATCGTCGAGCTCGCCCGCGAGCACGACGCGATCGTGATCGTCGACGACTCGCACGGCACGGGTGTCATGGGCGCGACGGGGCGTGGTGTCGCGGAGCACTTCGGCCTCCTCGGCGAGATCGACGTCATCACGAGCACGCTCGGGAAGGCGCTCGGCGGCGCTGCCGGCGGTTTCGTCGCCTCCAGCCACGAGGTGTGCGACATGCTTGCCCAGCGCTCGCGGCCTCAGCTCTTCTCGAATGGAATTCCGCCGGCGGTCGCGGCCGGGGCACTGGCCGCGGTGCGCGTCCTTCGCTCCCAGCCAGAGCTCGTCGCGCGGCTGCATGCGAGCTCGAGCACCTTCCGCGAGCGCCTGGCCGGGGCGGGTTTCCGGCCGCTTCCGGGCGAGGCGGCGATCATCCCGATCATCGTCGGCGACACTGCGTTCGCGATCGAGCTCAGCCGGCGCCTGCTCGACGAGGGCGTCTTCGTGACCGGATTCGGTTACCCGGTCGTGCCCGAGGGGGCTGCTCGGGTGCGGGTGCAGATGTCCGCGGCGCTCGAGCCGGAGCACCTCGACCGCGCGCTTGCGGCCTTCGAGAGGGTCGGCCAGGCGACCGGCCTGCTCGTCGCATAGCGGCGAGACCGCGCGCTCAGCTCAGGAACCTTCCCGTCGAACGCCGGAGCGCTCGACGCGGAGGACGCGGTGCCCGGTCTGCTCGACCGACCGAATCGCTTTTGCGGCCGCTGCAGCGAAGTCGACTGCCTCGATCGCGGTCTCGATGTCTTCGGCCGACTCGACGACGAGGTGCATGCGATGCACAGTGGTGCGAGGGCGGGCAAGTGCAAGGACCGGCTGCAGGACGACGAGGAGGACGTCGAGCACGGCAAGGGCGGCGACGATCCTGAAGTAGAGCGAGTCGTCGATCTCGGCCCACGCGGCCACGGTGGCGAGCGTGGCGAGGAAAAGCACGAGCACGCAAGACGCCGCGAAGAGTCTGCGCACAGAGCTCGGGTCGCTCGCGCGCCGACGGATGGCTAGAGCCGATGCCTGCGTCGCGGCGACGGCAAAGACGGTGGCGGTGATGACGCTCTTGCCGAGCTCAGTCGGGGCGTCGGTCGTCCAGACCGCTACGAGCGCGAGTGCGAATCCGACGCCGGCCAGCCCAACCACGGTCGCCGCCAGTAGTCGCAGGCGGGAATGGTCGAACAGGAAACCGGCCGGGAGCGCAAGCAGGGCGTATCCGGCGAGCATCGCTGTTGTCGTCAGGATCCGCCCCTCCGTCTCACCGAAGCGGCCGAAGAGGAGGACCCCCATGGCGAGCAGCGCCGTCGCGGTGAGGGAAGCCGAGATCGCCGAGAGAACGACGCGCCTTCCGGTTCGAAGGGCGGCTGCCGCCATGTCAGGCGGGTAGTGTCGTGAGCTCTTCCGGCTGAGAGTCGAACTGCGGGAACGGGGCCAGCGGCCGGAATCTTGCCTGGAAGAATCGGAGGTGCTCCGGTGCGTAGGTCATGCTCAGGCCGGGCACCTGCTCTGCGGCTTCGTGGACGCCTGCGACGACGTTGGCGACGTAGCTCAGATGCTCTTGCGTGTACACGCGGCGCGGGAGAGTGAGCCGGACGAGCTCGAGCCCCTCGTAGGGCTCCGAACCGTGCTGGCCCGAGACGATCCCGCGCTCCATCGAGCGCACCCCGCCGGCGAGGTACAGCGCGGCGGCGAGGGACTGGGCAGGAAAGTCCTTCTGCGGGATGTGAGGCAGGAACTCCTTCGCGTCGAGGAAGACCCCGTGCGCGCCGACCGGGACGACGATCGGGACTCCCGCCTGCTCGAGCAGCCCGCCCAGGTACGCCGACTGAGAGATGTAGTGCCGCACCGTCGGCTCGTCGGTCGACTCGCGGATCCCCTGCGCGAGGGCCTCCATGTCATGGCCCGCGATCCCGCCGTACTGCGGAAAGCCTTCGTAGATCACGACGAGCTCGCGAGCCTCTTCGGCGAGGTCGTCGTCGTTGAGCGCGAGAAACCCGCCGATCGGGACGAAGTGGTCCTTCTTCGAGGAGAAGACCGCCCCGTCGCTCAGGTCCGCGATCGCCCGGATGATGCTCTGCAGGGACCAGCTCTCCCAGCCCGGCTCCCGGTCCTTGACGAACACAGCGTTTTCGGAGATGCGCGTCGCGTCGAGGATCAGCGGCACTCCGTGCTTGCGGGCGAGCCTGTGCACGTCGGCGAGGTTCTCGACCGAGAACGGCTGGCCGCCGGCCATGTTCACGCAGGCTTCCTGGCGGATGTAGGCGACGCCGTCGTCACCGGCGGACGAGAGCACCTGCTCGAGCGCGTCGAGGTCGATGTTCCCTTTGAACGGGTAGCGGGCCCCGGCGTCGGCCGCCTGGGGCACGGCGACGTCGACCCAGATTCCGCCGGCGAGCTCGACATGCGTGCGTGAGGTCGTGAAGTAGAGGTTCGAGGGGAGGAGCTGGCCGGGCTTCACGAGCAGGCGCGCGAGGAGGTGCTCGGCTCCCCGGCCCTGGTGCGTCGGGATCAGGTGCTTGTACCCGTAGACGTCCCGCATTGCAGCCTCGAGCCGGAAGAAGCTTCGCGACCCGGCGTAGGACTCGTCTCCGAGCTCCATTGCTGCCCGCTGCTCCTGCGAGAGCGCCGAGGTGCCGCTGTCAGTGAGGAGATCGATGAAGACGTCGTCCGAGCGCAGAAGAAACGTGTTGTAGCCGGCGGTTTCGAGCGCGAGGCGGCGTGCGCCCACATCGACGAGCGAGATCGGCTCAACGACCTTGATCTTCCAGGGAGGCGGAGGTGCCGAGCTCATCGGGTCGGTAGCTGCGACGGGTCGGAGCGATCCCGGCCGCCGGTTTTCCGGGCGGCGCCCGATCGCTCCGCGGCCTCGGCGACGGCGGCGGCGACCGCCGGCGCGACGCCGCGGTTGAAGACGCTCGGGATGATGTAGTCGGCGGATAGGTCTTCCGGCTTGACGACTGCGGCGAGTGCGTGCGCGGCGGCGAGCTCCATCTCGCCGGTGATCTCCACCGCGCGCACGTCGAGGGCGCCGCGGAAGACCCCAGGGAAGGCGAGGACGTTGTTGATCTGGTTCGGATAGTCGGAGCGCCCGGTGGCGATGACCGCGGCTGCGTCCTCGATCTCCTCCGGCATCACCTCGGGGATCGGATTCGCCATTGCGAAGACGATCGCGTCGTCTGCCATACGCCGGATGCCTTCGGCCGTGACGGCGCCCGGTACCGAGAGGCCGATATAGACGTCGGCGCCTTCGAGAACCTCGTCAGCAGAGCCGCGCACGCCCCGAGGGTTCGTCACGGCCGCGAACTCCTTCTTGACCGCGCTGAGGCCGGGACGGTCTTGGTAGAGGGCGCCTTCGCGATCGCAGCCGACGATGTCACGGACGCCTGCGGCGATGAGCGCCTTCGTCACGGCCGTCCCGGCTGCGCCCACTCCGGTGATGACAACGCGCACGTCTTCGGCGCGCTTGCCGACGACGCGCAGCGCATTCAGGAGAGCTGCGAGGACGACGATCGCCGTCCCGTGCTGGTCGTCGTGGAACACCGGGATGTCCAGAGCCTCGCGAAGGCGCCGCTCGATCTCGAAGCAACGGGGCGCCGAGATGTCCTCGAGGTTGATGCCGCCGAAGACCGGCGCGATCGCGGCGACCGTGCGGACGATCTCGTCCACGTCTTTCGTTGCGAGGCAGACCGGCCACGCGTCGATGCCGCCAAACTCTTTGAAGAGCACAGCCTTCCCCTCCATCACGGGAAGCGCCGCTTCGGGGCCGATATCCCCTAGTCCCAGGACGGCTGTCCCGTCGGTGACGACGGCGACGGCGTTCTGTTTGATCGTCAGCGACCAAACCTTGCTCGGGTCCTCGGCGATCGCTGTCGAGATTCGGCCAACACCCGGCGTGTACGCGATCGAGAGGTCGTCTCTCGTCTTGAGCGGCGTCCGCGGCGTCACCGCGAGCTTGCCGCCGAGGTGCGCAAGGAAGGTGCGGTCGGATACATGCACGATCTCGACCCCGTGCACGTCTCGTACTGCGGCCAGGATGCGCTCGACATGCGGCGCGTCCGCCGCGAGGAACGTCACGTCCCGCACCTTGTGGCCGCGGCCGACGCGGACGAGGTCGATCGCCCCGAGCAGGCCACCCGCTTGCCCGACGGCTGCTGCCAGCGAGGCGAAGGCGCCCGGGTGGTTCTCCACGCGCACGCGCATCGTGGCGCTGAACGACGCCGAGGGGTGCAGCTCAGGCCGATGACCGAGGCCGGCGCTATGCCTGAGGCGGGCCAGTAGCCCCGTCCCATCCTTCACAGTTGCCATTGCTACAGGCTCGGCCATCCGCTGCGGTCCGGCATCAGGGCAAGGACGGAAGCGGCGTGCGGATTTTCCGCAGTCGCGCGCTACTCGAGAACGTGTATGTCGTGGCGGTCGCACATCTCCTTGAGCACCTGCGGCCACACGGTCACGCTCACCTCGCCGAGGTGCGCCTTCCGGAGGAGGAGCATCATCGTCCGCGACTGGCCGATGCCACCGCCGATCGAGAGCGGAATCTCGTCGTTCATGATCGCCCGGTGATACGGGAGCTCGAGAAAGTCGAGTTGGCCGGACAGCTCTAACTGGTGCCGGAGCCCCTCCTTCGTGACACGGATCCCCATCGAGGTCAGCTCGTGCCGCCGCTGGGTGACCGGGTTCCAGACGAGGATGTCGCCGTTCAGGCCATGCATCGGCCGCCCGTCTGCGGACGTCGTCTCGGTCGTCCAGTCGTCGTAGTCGGCCGCCCGCAGCTCGTGCGGGTAGCCGTCGGCGAGGGGCCAGCCGATGCCGTAGATGAAGATCGCCGGAGCCTCCTGGAGGATCGCCGTCTCGCGCTGCTTGCGCGGGAGGTCGGGATACGCCTCGAGGATGTCCTCGGCGTGCAGGAACGTGAGCTCCTCGGGGAGGGGCGGATAGGCCT
>JBGOSR010000089.1:0-8170 GCA_041476065.1 Gaiellaceae bacterium | reverse complement strand
GCGTGGACATCCGGCGGATCGTGCTCGGCCCCTTGCTCGCCGCGGCGGCAGCGGCGATTGCGATGTTCCTCCTGCGGGACAGCTTCGCGCTCGCCGTCCTCGTCGGCGCCGTCGCCTTCGTCGGGGTGCTGGTGCCGTTCGAGATGCGGGTCTACCCGGAGGATGCCCACGCCCTCGCCGGTTTCATGCGCCGCCGCTCCGTCTAGCGGTACAGGTCCAGCCAGCCGAGCTTCGGCCTCTCGGCGACGAGGCGTCGCCGCAGACGGAACGCTCGCTCACCGGCGAGTGCGGCAGCGCCGCGCAGTGCGTTCCCCGGATTGCGATCGCGCAGAGCGGAGGAGAAGTAGACAGCTGCCGCCCGAGCCCTCCGGCCGGCGCGAAGGTGGCCCATCGCAACCCAGCGCGAGAAGCCGGCCCGCTCGAGCCCCGGGTGCTTCGCCGCGAGGTACCGGAACTCCGTCTCCACGTCCGAGTCCTGGCGAAGACGCCGATTCTGCGGGTGGACGAGGTAGCCGATCACGAGCTCGTGGCACGCCGCCGGCCGGCCGGACTCGGCCAGCCGGATGAAGAAGTCCCAGTCGGTCAGCTCGTTGAGGCTCTCGTCGAAGCCACCGACGGAGCGCACGAGGTCCGCCTTCGCCATCACGGAGGACGGGCAGCGGAGGACGTTCTGCCGGTTGAGCAGGGCCTGGACCTCCTCCGGCGACGGCGTGGCGAAGGACTCGAGCACCTGACCCTCGGAGTCGACGGCGACCATCGACCCGTAGACGAACGAAGCGCCGGCCGTGGCGGAGGCATCCAGCTGAGCCCGCAGCTTCCTCGGCGACCAGAGGTCGTCGTCGTCGAGGAAGGCAATCCACTGACCGCGCGCCGTGGCGATCCCGGCGTTGAGCGCAACCGCCTGGCCGCCTCGCTGCGGTCGGCGCACGGCGTGTACGCGCGGGTCGTCGAAGGACGCGAGCTTCTCGGCGCTTCCGTCGTCCGAGCCGTCGTCGACGACGACGACCTCGAGCGTCACCTCCTCCTGGCGAAGAGCAGCTGCGAGCGCATGCCGTGAGAGCAGGTCCCAGCGGTTGCGGGTCGGGATCACGACCGAAACCTCGGGTGCGGGCTGGGCGTTCGTCCCTGAAGCGTAGTAGCGGGGATCGGACTTACCGCCCTATCTCATCCCTCACGTGGGGGAACTCAAACGGGGGGCCGAGATCGAGTGATCGAGCCAGCGCGGTGAGCCTCCGAAGCACCTTGTGTGAAGCCGCCCGCTCACCTCTCCTCGAAGCTTGCTCTCGGCATCGTCGCCGTGCTTGCCGTCGCGGTCCCCGCCGCCGGGAGCGCGACCAGCCCTCCCAGCTCGGCGAAGCCGGTCGTGGAGGCCCAGGCCGGCCGCAGCTATCTCGCCAGGGCAACCGTCCGCGCCCGCACCGGACGCCGGCTGTGCCTGAACGTGCGGGAGACCCGCAGCGGAACCCGGATCGGCGCGGCCTCGCGCTGCCTGCGCACGACCGGGCACTGGCAACGATTCCGGCCTGTCCACTACAGCGCGCGAAGCACCGGTACGCGCCTCAGCGTCAAGATCTCGAGGCGCTCTTCTCGCACGAGCTTCGTTGCCCGTGCCGTCAGCGTCCGGCTCTCCTGCGGCCGGAAGAGGACTTGCACGCCGCCGCCTCCGCCCCCTCCCGTCCCGCCTCCGCCCCCTCCCGTCCCGCCTCCGCCACCCGTCCCGCCTCCGCCACCTCCGCCCAATCCACCACTCACGGCAGGCCCCGGGTTCGGAACGCAGTTCCACTGCGGCTGGGACCACTACACGAACACGAGTCGAGCGATCGTCCTCGACAAGCTGAAAGCTGCCGGCGTCTCGTGGGTGCGCATCGATTTCGCCTGGGACGGAGTCGAGGACACCGCCAAGGGCGCGCGCAACTCCTGGTACATCGGGATGATGGACACCTGCGTCAACCTTGCCCGGGCGCGCGGGATCAACGTCCTGATGACGCTCTGGCTCACTCCCTCCTGGGCGCGCAGCGGCGGGACGAACCGTGTGCCGCCGACGAACGCGCAGGACTACGCCGACTTCGCCCACTGGGCCGCCGGCTACTGGCGCGGGCGCGTCGCCGCCTGGGAGGTCTGGAACGAGCCTGACCCCAATCAGTCGTTCTTCCAGGGCACGACAGCGCAGTACGCGTCGCTCCTCCGGGCCGCCTACCCAGGGTTCAAGGCGGGCGATCCGAACGCGCTCGTCGTCCTCGGAGGCCCTTCCTCGAACGACGCTGCCTGGCTGAGCGAGCTCTACGGGCTCGGCATCAAGGACTCGTTCGACGTCGCAGCGACCCACCCGTACCAGGGCATGGGGGACGCTCCCCCGGAGTTCGCCGACGACGGTCACCGCTGGTGGTTCACGCACACACCCGCGGTCAGGGCCGTGATGGTCGCCAACGGCGACGCCGCCAAGCAGATCTGGTTCACGGAGTTCGGCTGGTCCGCCCACGCCAATTGGACAGGGATCCCCAACTGGGAGCGTGGCGTGACCCCGCAGCAGCAGGGCGACTACCTCGTCCGCGCCCACCGCTACGCAGCCACGAACTGGCCCTACGTCGGAGCGATGTTCTGGTACAAGGAGCTCGCGTATCCGGGTAGCACGAACGTGCAGGAAGAGGGCTATGCGCTCCTCAACTCGGACCTGACCGAGCGCCCGGCCTACTGGGCCTTGAAGTCGTACCTCGTCGGCTAGCGGAAACCCTGCTCGGCCAGGGTCTTCAGACCTTCCCGTCTCGCCACGAGTAGCGCACCGACGAGCGTCCAGAACGCCATGTAGACGACTGGGTTCGGGATCACGTAGTCGAAGAAGCCCTGGACCAGCACTGTCAGCAGCGCCGCGCCGATGCCGATCACGATCGCCCTGTCGCGGGGGTCCCCACGCATCCGAGCGCCCCGGCTCGCCGTCCTCGCCGCGAGCCCGAGCGCTCCGGCGAAGCCGAGGATGATGAGGACCGACGGGACTCCCACCTCGGCGGCCCAGTTGAGATAGAGGTTGTGCGCGTGCGCGTACGAGAGCGTCGCCGATTCGGAGACGACCCGTGTGCTCGCGACGGGGAAGCCGCCCGGCCCGACCCCGAGGACGGGATGTGTGCGGATCTCGCGAAACGCCTCCTTGTAGATGACGCGGCGGTCGTCGTACGGGCTGAGCACCGTCAGCGCGCGCGCGCGCTCGCCGACGACCTTGACATCGGTCTTGGTCGGGGTCAGCGACCAGATGAAGAAGCCGACAATGGTCAGTGGCACGGCGAGGATGAGCAGTAGGCGCCTGGCCTCCTTGAGCCTGACCAGCATCAGGAGCAGCGCGACACCTGCGCCTACCCAGGCCCCGCGCGACAGCGAGAGCATCAGCGTAACGAGCAGGACGACGAGCGCCAGGCCGGCGGCGAGTCGCCAGCGTGCGCCTCTCGCGCCGAAGATGAGCGCAGCGGCGACGGGGACCACGAGCGCACAGAACGAGCCGAGCTGATTCGGGCTGTCGAACGCTCCCTGCAGCCGGCCGCTGATGATCTCCGAGCCGCCGAAGTCCGTCGAGAACTGGCCGACGTGCCTGCCCTCGGAGAACGTGATCAGCCCGATCACCACGCCGGAGCCGACGAAGCCGGCGAGCAGGATGCGCAGGTCGTGCATGTCGCGGCAGCCGGCGAGGACGACCGTCGTGCAGACGATTCCGCCGAGGAGCGAGAAGAGCACCTTGACCGCGAGCGTCTCGTCGATCGCCGAGAAGAGAGAGATCAGCGTCCAGAGGAAGAGCGCCACAGCCCAGCCGAGCGGCGCGGCGAACGGGAGCGGGATCCGCCCGACCGCGAGGCGCCGAAGGACGACGACGAGGGCAGCCACGAAGACGGCGGCCTCGACCACCTGGAGGCGCAGCGGTCCGAAGGAGTGGGCGATGTTGCCGATCGGGTACGTGGCGGTCACGACGAGCGTCGCGAGCAGCGGGTTGACGACAATCCCGATCGCGAGCAGCGGGGCGACGAACATCGCCACGAGGACGAGCGGTGCGGCGCCCTTGAAGTGCGTAGCGACGAGCGCCGAGCCCGCACCGGTCCCGAGCGCGACCGCGCTCAGTCCGAGCCAGCCGACCGGGGCCACTAGCGGGCGGGCTCTCAGAAGCTGGCTAGGAACGCTCATCGGCCGCCTCACGGTAGCGAGCCTTCATCGCCTCGACCATTCCTGCCAGCGAGAAGCGCTCCTCCATCCTGCGCCGGCCGCAGCCGGCAAGCCGTTCGCGCTCGGCTTCGTTCCCGAGCACCTCGAGAATCGCGTCCCGCAGCGCCGTTCGATCGCCCGGCGGCACGAGCAGGCCGCAGTCACCGAGCAGCTCGGGAAGCCCGCCGTGCGCGTACCCGACGACCGGAGTGCCGACCGCCATCGCCTCGAGGCCGACGTACGGGAATCCCTCGCGCCCCATTCCGTGCTCGTCGATCGTCGAGGGGATGACGACGAGATCGGAGCCGGCGATGAGCTCGATCGCATCCTCGCGAAACCCGACGAACGTGACCGAGCCCTCGAGGCCGCTCTCGGCCAGCTCGCGTCTCAGCTCCTCGGCGAACTCCAGATGGGGAAAGTGCTCGGCGCCGATGAACGCGACGTGCAGCCCCAGCCGACCTGCGACGAGGTCCGGCAGGGCGGCGAACAGCTCCCTGTGGCCCTTGGTCGGGTCGATCCGCCCAACAAGCGAGACGATCTCGACGCCGGACAAGCCGAGGAGCGATTCCATCGTCTTGCGCCCCCGCTCGCGATCGACCTCGAGCGGAGGTAGCCCGTTGTGGACGACATGGACCTTGCGCCTCGTGTCGCCGCGGAAGGTCTCGGTAACCGCTTCGCTCACCCCGACGACCTGGTCGCACCGGCGGGCAATCGCGCGGGCGAGCCGGCCGTCCCAACTGAAGTCGTGCTTCAGCCAGATCAGCGGGAAGCGCGTGCCGAGAGTGGCTACGGCGCAGACGACCGCCGCCTTGACGCCGTTCGCGTGCACGACCTCGGGGCTCGAGCGGCGCAGAGCTCGCCGTAGCCTGAGCGCCGAGAGGAGCAGCCCAGGGACCCGCGCCGAGGTTGGGATCACCTCCGTCGGCACGTCCAGTGCGCGAAGGCGCTCGACGAACGGGGCGTCCTCGAGCGCGACGACACTCGCGATCCACTCCGGCCCCAGCTCCTCGAGCAGCCGCGCCAGGTAGTTCTCCTCGCCGCCGAGCCGAGCGTGCGAGGAGACGAACGTAACTGTGACCGCGTCGCTCATCTCGTCTTCCGTTCGCCCCCAGAGCCTCCACTCATCGCGGAATACACTCCCGTCCGGTGAGCGGGGTCACGGCGATCCTCACGACGGCCGCGCCGAGAAAGGAGCTCGGGATCGTTCTCGACGCGCTCGAGCAACTGCCCGTCGACGAGGTGATCGTCGTCGAAAACGGGCCCAACGAGGCGCTCGAGGGACGCCAGGGCGTGCGGGTGCTTCGGCCGGGACAGAACCTTGGGATCATGGGGCGGAACCTGGCCGCCGAAGAGGCCGCCAACGAGCTCCTGCTCATGCTGGACGACGACTCCTACCCGCTGCCGGGAGCGATCGAGAGGCTCACGCAGGCGTTTCGCGACGACGCGCGCCTCGCCGTAGCGGCGGGGCTCGTTTGCGACGTCGATCTGGAGCGGGGCACCGAGAAGGAGCGAGGCAGCGACACGTTCGACTACTGGCTTGGCCGAGGACACGGCGAGAGCGCGCCGGAGTCGGGCCTGCCCTCCTTCTTCTTCCCGGAGGGAGCCTCCATGGTCCGCCGGGACGCGTTCCTCGAGGTCGGCGGCTTCTTCGCGCCGTTCTTCCACGGCGGCGCAGGGCTCGACATCGCGACAGTGCTCCTCGGTCGGGGCTGGGACGTGCGCTACTTCCCATCCGCGCGCTTCGTCCACCTCAAGGCGGACGCCGGTCGCGACAAGTCGGCCATGCTGCGGCTGAGGGTTCGCAACCAGCTCTGGTACTTCTACCGCCACTTCCCCGCGACCGTCGCTGCACGCCGCATGCCCGCGTACCTCCTCTTCGACTTGCTCGAGTCCGCGAAGAGCAGCGCCCTCCGGTCCTGGGGCGGAGGGATCCACGACGCCTGGAGCGAGCGCGCTGCGGTCCGCGGCACGCGTGTGCCCCTGCCGCGGGCGGTCATTCGCCGGGCGGAGCTCAACAGAGGCCGGCTCCACCTGCGGCTGCTCGCGATCCGGACCGCGGGCCTCGCCCGTCAGCTCCGCCCCCGCAAGACCTGAGCCGCGCCTTCGAGAAGCCCCTGCGCGCCACGCCACTCGCGGTTGACGAGCCGGTGGCCGACGAGCATCGCGACGAGGAGCGCGAACTGCGCGCGAGCGAGAGGCGTGCGCCGGAAGTTCTTGCGGAAGAGATACGCACGGTTGACGACGACGAGGCGACCGAAGCGCCGCTCGTCCGCCGAGCCGAAGCCGAGCTTCCGATGGCGAACGATGAGCTGAGGGAGGTAACGGATCCGCCCCATCCGCGAGAGCCGGTAGGAGAAATCCTCGTCCTCGGCCAGCGCGTAGCCGCCCATGTGCTCGTCGAAGCGCACCGTGGCGGCGGCTTCACGGCGCGCGCTCATGAAGCAGCCCTGCATGAACTCGACGTCTCGCGGTTGATCGAGGTCGCGGATGTAACGCGGATAGCCGTACCGGGTGAACGTTCCATCGCGGCCTCCCCCCGGCAGCAACCGTCGGAAAACCGAAGAGGGCCCAAGCCGGCGCTTGGAGGTCGGCTCGACGACCCGTCCGGTCGCGCCGACGACCTCCGGGTCGTCGTAGGCCTGTTCGAGGAGCGCGAAGAGATCCGGCTGAATCGAGACGTCGTCGTCGAGAAAGACGATCACGTCCCCCGACACGTCATCGATCCCGATGTTCCGCTGCCGCGTCAGGCTTGGTTGCGACCGCACATAGCGGACGGCGGGCGCGACCTGCTCGGCGAAGGCCTTGACGACCGGCTGCGAGGATCCTTCCGGGTCCGCGTCGATGACGGTCACCTCGGCAGGCTTCGGATCGCAGCGCTGCAGGCTCTCGAGGGTCGCCTCCAGGATCGCCTCTCTGCGCATGGTCGGAATGACGACGGAGAAGCGCATCAGCGGCCCCGGCTCCTGAGCCCTGCGAGCTTGAGCGCGAGCCGCAGCGGGCCGTGGCGCGGCGGAGCGGGCAGGCGCGGAGCGGCAAGCGGCTGCCAGGGCCCGGGCAGCCAGCCGAACGCGAGCTCGTAGCCGGCCTCGGCGGCGGCCTGCGTCACGTTCTCGTCGTAGAGGCCGTAGGGATACGCGAGCGTCCGGCAGGGCCGGCCGGTGATCCGCTCGATCGCGGCTTTGGACTCCGCGAGCTCGGCCGCGCGTTCGCGGCCGTCGACGAGGCGCAGGTCGGCGTGCGTGAGCGAATGCGACCCGAGCTCCATGCCGGCAGCCGCGAGGCCGCGCGTCTCGTTCTCGTCGAGGAGGCGCCCGGCCTCGCCGGGAACACGCCAGTGCTGCTTGCCGAAGAGCCCGGGGCAGACGTAGAACGTCGCGCGCACGCCGAGGCGCTGGAGCAGCGGCAGCACGTCGGTCAGCCAGCTTCGAAACCCGTCGTCGAACGTGAGCGCCGCCGTCTTCCCGTGCGGGCCACCCTCCACGATCAGCTCCTCGGCGGTCACGAACCGGTAGCCGGCGCGTTGCAGGAAGCGCACGTGCGACTCGAGCCGCTCCGGAGTGACGAGCAGGCGTGCATCGTCCCCGTCGGGCGGGCCGGTGCCGTGGTAGACGAGAACCGCGGGGCGCCGGAGCAGCCAGCCGATCATCTGAGAGCCGTCACCACCCTGCGGCTGACCCGTCGCACCGCGCGCGCAGGAGCGAGCCGCATCAGTCCCTCGTAGCGGTCGTCGCGCTTGAGGCGCAGGCCCAGCAGCGTGCAGCCGTTGTCCATGTCCTGGCGCGGAAGGAAGTGCGGATCGTCCCAGGAGCCGCGCGCGGTCGCACCGCAGGCGGCGCGGAAGCCTGCGTCGCGGGCAGCGCGCACGGTCTCGTCGTTGGCGCGGCCGTAGGGGTAGGCGGCGACCTCGACCGGCTCGCCGAGCACGTCCTCGAGCTCCTGCTTGCCCCGCGCGAGCTCGTCGCGGGCGCCCTCGTACGAAAGCGCGCTCAGG
>JBGOSR010000088.1:0-8308 GCA_041476065.1 Gaiellaceae bacterium | reverse complement strand
GGTACTCGGGATCGGGCGCTTCGGACGGCCTGCCGATGCTCAGCCGTCCCCGCTTGCGGCGGAGCTTGCGCTCGCGTTGTTCGACGTCCGTCCGCGTGGCCTGCAGCCCCTGTTCGCGCTCCGCCACCCTGCGCTCCCGCTGCTCGACCAAGCGCTCCCCTTGCTG
The DNA here is from genome assembly GCA_041476065.1 of Gaiellaceae bacterium. Taxonomy (GTDB): domain Bacteria; phylum Actinomycetota; class Thermoleophilia; order Gaiellales; family Gaiellaceae; genus VAXT01. Next base: position 8,142 of record JBGOSR010000088.1, on the reverse strand, counting down.
CGCTTCTTCGGTGGCAGCGGCGAGCGCGCGCTCCCGCTCGTGGAGGTCTCTCGCGCGCTCGGTGAGCTCCGTGGAGCTGGTCTCGTTGGCCTGGAGCGTCTCGTCGAGAGCGGCGCTCCGGGCTGCGAGCACTTCCTCGCGGGTCGAGAGGTCCCGTTCCCGCTCTTCGAGCCGCTCCTCCGCGCCGGCGCGGCGCTCCTCCAACTCGGTGACCTCCTGCAGGCGGCTGTCGAGATCCGCGAGGAGGCGCTCTCGCCGTTCGAGGTCGCCGGAGAGCGCGTCCAGCTCGGTCGCCCTTGCTGCGACCACTTCCCCCTCCGTTGCGACCTCTGTCCGCAACCGCTTCAGGTCGGATTCGCGGTCCCGCAGCGTCGCTGAGCTCTCCTCGAGCTGCCTCCGGCCCTCGACTGCGTCGGCCTCGGCCCTCGCCAGTTCCTCTGCGCGACCGTCGAGCTCAGCAGCGCGCTCGTCGAGGCTTTGCGCAAGCCTCTGGGCTTCCCCAGTGCGCTGATCGAGCTCGGCATTTCGCTCAACGAGCTCGGCGCTGCGCTCGTCGAGCTCTGTGCGGGCAGCTTCGAGCTCCTGCCGACCCTTCTCTTGCTCACGCGCGCGCCCAGCGAGCTCGGCTTGCCGCGCACCGAGGCTCTCGTCGCGCTGAGCCAGCGCCTGTTCCGCGGCGGCCAGCTTGGCGGCGCGCTTCTCGAGCTTCGGCCGCTCGTCTGTCCGCTCGGAGACCTTCGCCTTGATCGGGGCGAACCAATCGCGCTCGGCGCGGAGCAGGCGGACCCTGCGGCCGAGGCGACGCTCCCGGAGCTCGAGCTTGTGTGTTTCCCGCTCGAGCTCGCGCTCACGCTCGGCGATCATGCGCGCCCGCTCGCGCAGGCTCAGCTTCAGCGCCTCGAGCTCCCGGTCGGGCTCGACGGGGCGCTGCTGCTCCTCCTGTTTCCGCTCGAGCACCCGCTTCGCCACGAGAGCTCGACCCTACACCCTCTAGGCGAATTCGAGAGGAGAGATTAAGATCGAGAAACCTTGGGGGAGCGAGGGTTGAGGGGAGCGGGCAGAGCGGTCGCCGCCGTCGCGGCGGTTGTTGGTCTGCTCTTCGTTGCGAGCGGCTCAGCCGGAACCGTGATCGCGACCCCGATCAGCAGCGACCCCTACACGAACACGACCAGCCAGCACGCGGCGCAGGTCGAGCCCGACTCGTTCGCCTTCGGGAACACGATCGTCGCCACGATCCAGACCGGCCGCTTCTTCGACGGCGGCTCGAGCAACATCGCCTGGGCGACCTCCACGAACGGCGGCAAGACGTGGACGACCGGGATGCTGCCCGGCACGACGATTTACGCACAGCCTGTCGGCCCCTGGGCGCGGATCAGCGACCCCGCCGTCGCCTACGACCCCATGCACGACGTCTGGATGATCTCCGGGCTCGCCATCGACGCGTCGGTCTTCGGCGCAGCCGTGGTGACGAGCCGCTCGATCGACGGCGGCCTCACCTGGCAGAACCCGGTGACCACCGCCGAGTCTCCCGGAACGTTCCTGGACAAGAACTGGATCGTGTGCGACACCTGGTCGGGTAGCCCGCACTACGGACACTGCTACACGGAGTGGGACGACTCGCGGATGACGATGAGCAGGTCGACCGACGGCGGCCTGACCTGGGAGGCGCCCCTCATGCCGGCCGGGACGCCAGGCGGTGTCGGCGGACAGCCGGTCGTCCAGCCGAACGGGAACGTCGTCGTGCCCTACGAGGGCGGCGCCGGCATCCGGGCATTCCGCTCGATCAACGGAGGCGACTCGTGGCTGGCCTCGACATCGGTTGCGACGGTCAGCGAGCACGGCGTCAACGGCAACCTGCGGACGTCACCGTTGCCTTCGGCGGAGGTCGACGGCTCCGGCAAGGTCTACGTGGCCTGGCAGGACTGCCGCTTCCGCTCGGGCTGCCCCGCGAACGACATCGTCTACAGCACCTCGACCGACGGAGCGACCTGGTCGACCGTCACGCGCGTCCCGATCGATCCGATCACGAGCGGCGTCGACCACTTCATCCCGGGATTCGCCGTCGACAGGGGCACCTCCGGCAGCAGCGCCCATCTCGGGCTCGGCTACTACTACTACCCGGTCAGCAACTGCAATTCGGGGACCTGCCAGCTCACAGTCGGCTTCGTCTCCTCGCTCGACGGAGGCGCGACCTGGACACCCCCGACCCAGGTCACCCCCCATATGAGCCTGTCCTGGATTGCGAACACGAACCAGGGCCGCATGGTCGGCGACTACATGTCGACGTCCTTCACCGGCGACGGCAAGGCGCATCCGGTCTTCGCGCTGGCCAAGCCACCGACGGGCGCCGTGTTCTCGGAGCGCCTGGCAACCGCAACGTTCGACCCGACCGCGCCGCAGGTCTCCCCGAGGGTGCGCGCGGAGAAGGAGCCGCACGTCTATCGGCCCCACACCCACCGCCACGCTCCGAAGATCCGTCGCGCGTACTAGGTCAAGCATGCGCGCAGGGCTAACACTCGCGGCCGCCGTCGGCCTCCTTGTCGTCGCCAGCGGCTCTGCCGGAACTGTGATCGCGACCCCGATCGGCGCCGACCCGTACACGAACGCCGACAGCCAGCACGCGACCCAGGTCGAGCCCGACTCGTTCGCCTTCGGGAACACGATCGTTGCGACGATCCAGACGGGGCGGTTCGTGAACGGGGGCGGCGCCAGCAACATCGCCTGGTCGACCTCGACCGACTCCGGGCGGCACTGGGTGACCGGTGTGCTGCCGAACACGACCGTCAACCAGGGCGGTCCGTGGCGGCGGATCAGCGACCCGTCCGTCGCCTACGACCCCGAGCACGGCGTCTGGATGATCTCCAGCCTCGCCTTCGGGACTGCGTCGTCGCCGTCCGGGTCCCCGAGCGCCATCCTCACGAGCCGCTCGATCGACGGCGGCGTCACGTGGCAAGACCCCGTCCAGGTCTCCTTCGGCCAGGTCTACGACAAGAACTGGATCACCTGCGACACCTGGGCGGACAGCCAGTTCTACGGCCGGTGCTACACGGAGTGGGACGACAACGGCCAGGGCAACCGGCTGCTGATGAGCACCTCGACCGACGGCGGCCTCACGTGGGGCCCGGACCGCTCGCCGGGGGGGCTCCCGTCCGGCCTCGGCGGCCAGCCGGTCGCGCAGCCGAGCGGGACGGTCGTCGTTCCCTACTCGACCGGGAACGAGATCCGCGTGTTCCGCTCGACCGACGGCGGCGCCAACTGGACGAGCTCGACAGGGATCTCTGGCACCGTCAACGAACACAACGTCGCCGGGAATCTCCGCACCTCGTCCCTGCCCTCGGCGGAGGTCGACGGTGCCGGCACGGTCTACGTGACCTGGCAGGACTGCCGCTTCCGGTCGAGCTGCACCGCGAACGACATCGTCATGAGCACCTCGACCGACGGGAACACGTGGACCGCCGTGACGCGAATTCCGATCGATCCGGTCAATAGCGGCGTCGACCACTTCATCCCGGGAATCGCCGTCGACAAGAGCACGTCCGGCAGCAGCGCTCATCTCGGGCTCGGCTACTACTACTACCCGGTCAGCGGCTGCAGCTTGAGCACCTGCGAGCTCACAGTCGGCTTCGTCTCCTCGCTCGACGGAGGCGCGACCTGGACGCCGCCGGCCCAAGTCACGGGCCCGATGAGACTGTCCTGGATCGCAAACACAGACCAGGGCCGGATGGTCGGCGACTACATCTCGAGCTCCTTCACCGGCGACGGTCAGGCACATCCGGTCTTCGCGCTGGCCAAGCCGCCGACGGGCGCCGTGTTCTCGGAGCGCGCAGCGACCGCGACGTTCGACCCGACCGCGCCGCAGGTCGCCCCGCGGGTGCGCGCGGGCAAGGAGCCGACGGTCTATCGCGGGCGCGGCCGTGCAGGCACTCGAAAGATTCGCAGAGCGCACTAGGCGAAACGCTCGCGAAGGGCTAACATCGAGCCGTGGGGGAGAGAGGGCTGAGGGTGGCTAGGACCTGGGCCGCTGCCGTAGCAGTGGCCGCCGGGCTGCTCGTCGTCTCGACGGGATCCGCCGGGAGCGTGATCGCAACGCCGATCAGCATCGACCCCTTCACGACCGGTGGGAGCCAACACGCGACTCAGGTCGAGCCCGACTCGTTCGCTTTCGGGAACACGATCGTCGCGCTCAGCCAGTCCGGGCGGTTCGTCAACGGAGGCGGCTCGAACGACCTCGTCTGGGCCAGCTCGCAAAATGCAGGCCGAACCTGGACGACGGGTGACATGCCCGGAACCACGATCTACGCACACCCGCCCGGCACGTGGCCGAGGATCAGCGACCCCTCTGTCGCGTATGACCCTCAGGACAACGTCTGGCTGCTTCTGGGCCTCGGGATCGACTCGGGCGGGAGCGGCCACATCCTGCTCGTCGACCGCTCGACCGACAACGGCCTCACCTGGTCGAATCCGGTCAACGCGGGCGAGTCTTCGGGAAGTTTCTGGGACAAGACTTGGATCACCTGCGACACGTGGGCCTCGAGCCCCCACTACGGGAACTGCTACATCGAGTACGACGACAACGGCCAGGGGAACATCATGCAGATGGTCACCTCGACGGACGGCGGACTCACGTGGGGTCCGATCCGCACACCGGCGGACTTCCCCTCGGGCCTCGGCGGCCAGCCTGTCGTCCAGCCCGACGGAACCGTCGTCGTCCCGTTCTCGGGCAACGGCGGCGCAGAGCTTTCGTTCCGATCGACGGACGGCGGAACCACCTGGTCGTCGACGACGCTCATCGCCAACGTGAGCGAGCACGGCGTCGCAGGCAACATGCGGACCTTCTCGCTCCCGTCGGCCGAGGTGGCCGGCGACGGCAGGGTCTACGTTGCCTGGCAGGACTGCCGCTTCAGGTCGGGCTGCCCCGCCAACGACATCGTCTACAGCTCCTCGACGAACGGGACGACCTGGTCGGCCGTGACGCGCATCCCGATCGACCCGACGAACAGCGGGATCGACCATTTCCTGCCGGGGATCGCCGTCGACAAGGCGACCTCCGGGGGCACGACTCACCTCGCGGTCGTCTACTACTACTTCCCGGTCAGCAACTGCACCAGCAGCAGGGTTGCGTGCCAGCTCATGGTTGGCTTCGTTTCCTCACTGGATGGGGGAGCGACGTGGACGACTGGAGAGAGGATCGGCGGGCCGATGTCCGTCTCCTGGATCGCGAACACGAATCAGGGCCGGATGGTCGGCGACTACATGTCGGCGTCGTTCACCGGCGACGGCAAAGCGCACGCGATCTTCGAGCTCGCGAAGCAGAACGTCGGAAGCGTCTTCAGCCAGCGGCTCTCGACCGCGACGTTCGACATCACGCAGCCGCAGTCGGCCAGCGTGAAATCTCAGACAGGCCCGGTCTTCCTTCCGCCCAGCAAGCAGAAGCGCCCGGCGCGGCACGTCACCGCGAACTAGCCTCGGCGATCCGCTCCTAGCCTTGTTCGAGGCCCGTGCGTGCCAGAACCACGGCGCGGAGCCACGGCTGCAGCTCGTGGAGAAAGGCAGGGTCCACGGTATGCGGCAGAGGCGATTCGCGATAGACGACGTCGGCGCCGGCTCCCTCTAGGAGCTCCTTCGCCTGGCGGCCCCATTCGACGCCGATCACCGGGTCGTAGGTGCCATGCCCGATCGCGATCGGTGACAGGGGGCGTTCGAGATCGAGCTCCAGCCCTTCGACGGTGGGCAAGAAGCCGCTCAGCGCGATCAGCCCGGCCGGCCGGGGACGATCGGCGGCGAGCCCGAGCGCGTAGCTCATCATCGAGCCCTGGGAGAACCCGCCGAGGACCGTGCGCTCCGGGGGAATCCCTGTCTCCGAAGCGAGACGGTCGAGGAAAGCGGACGCCTGCCGGTACGACGGCATGAACGTGTCCGAAGGCGGATACCCGAGCTCGCCGAGCACATACCAGTGGTTGCCCCCGGGAGGTAGCGAGAGCGGGCCCCGCGGCGTGACTCCGAGCAGCCGCAGCTCGGGGTCGAGCGCGTCGAGCAGCCCGAAGAGATCGTTTTCGTCCGTGCCGCGGCCGTGGAAGAGGACGAGCGCGCCCTCGGCCTCGCCCGCCGCGGGCCGCGTCCTGAAGACGAGGTCGCTCAGCGCTTGGTCCAGCTCTCCCGCGGGTTCGGAAGTGGGGTCAGCACAGGCTCGACCTCCTCGCGGAGGTGCTCGAAGTCCGGTGGCAGCGAGAGGCGCTCGCCGAGGTGCTCGAGGGGCTCGTCCGTCGTGAACCCAGGGCCGATCGTCGCGATCTCGAACAGGACGCCGCTCGGCTCGCGGAAGTAGATCGACTTGAAGTAGAAGCGGTCGATCACGGGAGTCGGCGAGCCGCCTCCCTCGATCACGCGCTGCTGCCACGCTTCGTGCTCCTCCGGTGTCGACGACAAGGCGACGTGGTGGACGGTGCCCGCGCCGGGGACGCCACGCTCGGCCGTCTGGTCGTAGGCGTAGAAGGAGCCGCGGTGCTCGCCGCGTGCTTCGAAATCGCTTGCGCCGCGGGCTTCGAAGGCGAGGGTGCCTTCGAGGAACGCCCGGCTCGCCTCGGGGTCGGACGTATAGGCTCGCGCCCCCTCGAACCCCTGCAACGCGAGCTCGGCCGGAATCTCGGGGCTCTCGGCAACGAGCGGCTCGTCCTCGGTCTCGACGACTGCGAGCTCGAGACCGAGGCCTTCGGGATCAGAGAACGTCAGCCGCCCGTCGGCGCGCGAGACCGCAACGCCTTCGCCTCTCAGCCGCTCCTCCCAAAAATCGAGCGCCGCTTCCGAGGCGACCCGCCAGACGACGCGGTTGACCATGCCCGCACCCGCGCGTCCGGGCCTCGCGCCCGGGTACTCGAAGAACGTGATGTCGGAGCCGGCCGAGCCGCGCTCGTCGGCATAGAAGAGGTGGTAGACGGTCGGATCGTCCTGGTTGACCGTCTTCTTGACCAGACGCAGGCCCAGCACGCGGGCGTAGAAGTCGACGTTGCCCGGCGCGTCGCCTGTGATCGCAGTGACGTGGTGGATTCCCTCGAGGCGCATGACGGCTCTCCCTGTTCGATTTCCCATCAAGATCAACTCCGAATCGGTGCGACGCATTCCTGAATGAGTCACGGGACCTCTGGCCATCGAACTCAAGTCGAGCGATCAGTAGTTACCCCCAGGAGGTATGTGGCCGGCCGCGGATGGCACGGAGACGCCTTGGATGCATGCTCCGGCCGGAAAGGAGTTTCCCATGCACGGATACATGGATTCCTGGGACTGGCTCTGGATGAGCTTCATGATGGGCTTTTGGCTCGTCGTGCTCGGCGCGGTCGTCTATCTCGCCGTCCGTCTCGCGCAGCGCCCGCCGCGCGAGAGGAAGTTGTGACGGTTGCGGCTCGACAGCTCACCCTCGTCACCACCGACGACTGTCACTTCTGTGAGCGCGCGCGCAAGGTTCTCGACGAGCTCGGCGTCGAGGTGCACGAGATCGGGGCCGGCTCCGGCGAGGCGCACGAGCTGGCCGCGCGCGGCATCCTGCTCTCGTTCCTGCCGGTGCTGACGGACGGCGAGCGGACGATCGCCTACGGCCGCTTCTCCGCGAGACGGCTCCGCAAGGAACTCGGCTCGTGACGGACGTGCTCATGGCTGGGTCGCTGGCCGCGGCCTTCGCCGCAGGAGCGGTGGCCTTCTTCGCTCCCTGCTGCGCCGGGGTCATGATGCCCGCCTACCTGGCCGCGATCGGCGGCGGTCATCGTTTCCGGGTCGCCCGCCTGACGGCGATCTACGTCGCCGGCGTCTCGCTGGTCGTGCTTCCGATCACGCTTGGCGCCGCCGCGCTCGCGAGCTACGTCTCCGAGTGGCACCCGCAGCTGTTCACGCTCGGCGGGCTGATGATGATCGGCGTTGCCGTCGCGCTCTGGCGCGGAACGATGCTGCCCGTCGATATCCCGCAGCCGAAGCTGACCGGCTCGACGCTCTCGGTCTTCGGCCTGGGGGTCTTCTCCGGAGGAGCGACTGCCTGTTGCGCTCCGGTTCTGGCCGGCGCGATCGCGCTCTCGGCGACGAACGCGACCCTGGCCGGCGGCCTCCTGCTCGGGGCCGCCTACGTGAGCGGGATGATGGTGCCTCTGATCCCGCTCG
>JBGOSR010000087.1:0-8436 GCA_041476065.1 Gaiellaceae bacterium | reverse complement strand
CGCGCGAGCGACCAGCGGATTGCTCCCTTCGCGTTCGGGTCGATCGCGGCGACCTCGTGGCCGCGAGTAACGGCGACGTACTTGGCCTGGGGAGACCAGGACGCCTCGGACCACGTGCCGAGCGACCGCTTCGAGCCGTCGAACCGCACGAGCCAAGGCCCGCTCTTGGCGTTCACCAGGAGTGTCCCCGGCGCAGGCAGCGAGGTCAGAGCGGGGCGTGCCTTCACCTTCTCGCTCGTGAACGCGTCGTGCACCGAGCCGACGAGCGCGCGGCCGGGAGGCGAGACCGCAGCGGCCAGGATGACGACGACGGTTGCGGCGATCAAGGCCGGGCGCAGCCTTCGCCGTGGCCACTCGACCGGCTCGCGCGCGTCCTGAGCAGCACGGACGAGCGTCCAGGCGCGTCGCTGCGCTTCGAGCTCGTCGGGCGCCTGGATGCGCTGGAGCGCGCGCTGCAGTTCCGTCTCAGCGCTCATGCGTGCTCCCGGTCGATGATCCCCTCGAGGTGATCCAGCCCGCGCCGGAGACGCGAGTTCACCGTTCCGCGGGGGAGATCGAGCAGTTCCGCGATCTCACCCGGCGAGTATTCGAGGAGGTAGCGGAGGACGATCACGGCGCGGTGCTCCGGCTTGAGCGACGCGAGGCCGGCCGCGATTCCCTCCGAGAACGGGTTGCCGAGGTCGCCCGTGTCGAACTCGTCGCCGGCCTCGGCCTCAGCGGTCTCGCGGCGCAGTCCCCGCGTCCGGGCCCAGTCGATCGCGCGGTTGACGACGATTCGGTGCAGCCAGGGCGCGAACGGGCGCTTGCGGTCGAAGCGATCGAGGTTGCGCACCGCGGCGAGAAACGCTTCCTGGGCGATGTCCTCGGCCGCCGCGGGGTCCTGGACGACGAGGAACGCGGCCCGGTGGGCGCGCGGCCAGTGCTCGCGAAAGAGAGCCTCGAGGTCCGAGGCCGATCCCGCTTGCGCGCCCCGAATCCAGGAGCGCTCCTGCCGGCCGGGGCCCACCATCGCGCGTTGACTATACGAGTGCGGTCGTGCACGAGGTCCATACGAGGACCGCGCCGTCCGAGGTCCGGGGCTCGCGGACGCTAAACGGCTTCCGCTTCCTCGGTCGCGTCCGCGACCTCGCGGACGACCTCGACGAGGTCACGGTTCGCGTTGAAGACGCGCAGCTGCCGGTCTGCTCCGTTGCCGCGCGAGAGCAGGTCCTGGATGCCCTCGAGCTCGCTCTCCGACTCGAGCTCACGGGCATGTGGCGCGAGCGCTTTCAAGCGGCGGCGAATGAGTTGGGCGACCGGCACGCGGTTCCGGCGCCCGGTCTCGAGGTCCATCAGCGGCGCTTCGAGCCCGTACCGTGCGGCGAGCCACTTGTTCTCGCTTGTCAGGATCCGGTGGTAGGAGCGGATCTCTTCGCCGCGGTCGTATCGCTCGCAGTAGAGCTTGACGAGCGCCTGGCAGTACGCCGCCAGCCCGACCGCGTGCTCGACCCGGGTGACGGCGTCGCACACGCGGATCTCCACGGTCCCGAGACGTGGATGCGGGCGGATGTCCCACCAGATGTGCGTGTAGTCGGCGATACAGCCGGTCTTTTCCAGCTGGCCGACGATCTCCGCATAGTCCTCGTAGTTCCGGAAGCGCGGCGGCGGCCCGGAGCGGGGGAAGGCTGCGAAGACCATCTGCCGGGTCGAGGCCAGGCCCGTCGCCTCGCCGCGCCAGAACGGCGAGTTCGCCGAAAGGGCGAGCAGTAGCGGCAGCTCGACGAGGAGACCGTTCACGACCTGGACCGCCTTCTCCGGGTCGTTGACGGCGACGTGGATGTGCAGCCCGAAGATGAGCTCGCGACGGGCGACGTACTGGAGCTGGTCGACGAGCGCCCGGTAGCGGTCCCGCGCGGTGATCCGCTGGCGCTCGAAGAGGCTGAACGGATGAGTTCCCGCCGAGCCGACGCGCAGAGAGTTGCCCTGCGCGACCGAGGTCACGTAGGCCCGCAGCTTCCGGAGCTCGCTGTCGACCTCGGCGGCGGTCCGGCAGACCGGCGTCGCGATCTCGAGCACGGACTGCATCAGCTCCGCCTTCATCTGCGCCTCGAGCTCGTGACCGGCGACAGTGGCCAGGAATGTGTCGATGTGCTGGACGAGATCGAAGCTCTCCGGGTCGAGGAGCATGTACTCCTCCTCGACTCCCAGCGTGTACGGCTCTCCTTTGCCGAACGCGTGGTCGAGCACGCTGCCGCCTTCGGCGAAGCCTCCGGCCGTGATGCTCGACGGGTAGATCTGCTTCATCGGCCCCGTAGTATCGGGTGGCCCTGGAAGCGCTTCAACTCACCGACTCGTGGCCGGCCGAGAACGTCGCTGTCGCCGCGCTCACGCCGGAGGGCGAGCTGGGGCGGCGAGGCGACGCAACGCGAGTGTTTCAGTGGGCCTCGATCACGAAGCCCGTCACGGCGCTCGCGGCACTCGTCGCCGCCGAGGAGGGGACGGTCGACCTCGACGAACCGGCCGGCCCGCCCGGCTCGACGATGCGCCACCTCCTCTCCCACGCGTCGGGCCTTCCGTTCAACGGCGGCCCACCGATCGCGAAGCCCGGAACGCGCAGGATCTATTCGAACGCGGGAATCGAAGTGGCCGCCGAGCGGATCGCGGCGAACGCCGAGATGCCGTTTGCGGAGTACTTGTCGAAGGCCGTCCTCAACCCGCTTGGCATGGGGGCGGTCCTGCGAGGATCGCCGGCTGCGGGCTTGCACGGGACGCTCGAGGATCTCCTCAAGCTCGGGCGGGAGCTGCTCGCCCCGACGCTGATTGCGCCCGAGACATTGGCCGAGGCGACGAGCGTGCAGTTCCCCGGCCTCGCGGGCGTGATCCCCGATCTGGGGCGCTTCGACCCCAACGACTGGGGCCTCGGCTTCGAGCTCAAAGGAAACAAGCAGCCGCACTTCTCCGGCACGCTGACCTCGCCGCGCACCTTCGGCCATTGGGGCGGGAGCGGCACGTTCATCTGGGTCGATCCGGAGCGAAAGCTCGCGCTTGCGACTCTGACCGATCTTGAGTTCGGCGACTGGGCGAAAGAGGCCTGGCCGCTCTTCAGCGACGCTGTGGTTTCGGAGCTACGACTCTGAGCGTGGAGTGCATTCCGAGCGCCGCGTGGTCGGCGAGCGAGCACGAAAGGCGGTAGACGCCGGGCTTGAGACGGAGGTTGAGGATCTCGCGCTGACCCGGAAGCGCCGTCGGCAGCCGGTAGACGGTCGAGCCGCCCACTCGCCGGAGCGTGAGGTTGTGCTGGTCCTGGCCGAAGTTGTCGAGCTCGATCCGGACGGGCCCGGCGGGAACGCGGACGCGGGAGAGCCGGTAGTGGAACTCGACGGCGACGACCTGCACGCGGCTGAGCGGAGCGGCGGCCTGCGCCGGCAGCGCGCCGGCAAACGCCAGGCCCAGGAGCACAAGAGGGAGCCTTCTCATCGGAGCAGCGGCACCCGTGCGAAGGAGCCCGCGTGGGGCACGATCGCGCCTGCGTCCGTCCCGAGCCACTGCTCGAGCACCGAGCAGTAGACGCTCCGGTAGTCGACGGTTGCCTTGAGATTCCCGTTGTCGTCGAGCCCGTTCTTCAGGCCCGGGAACTCGCCGATCATCGTTCCGCGGACCCGGGCGCCCATCAGGAGGCCGACTCCGGCCGCGCCGTGGTCGGTGCCCGCCGACCCGTTCTCCTCGGCCCGCCGGCCGAACTCGGACCAGACGAGCGTGAGGACCCGGTCGGCCAGGCCGCGCGCCTCGAGGTCGCGCTGGAAGGCGAGCAACGTGTCGCTCGTCAGCTTCAGCCCTTCGGAAAGCGTGTCGGCCTGATCAGAGTGCGTGTCGTACATGCCGTATGCGCTCAGCGCGACGCAGTGCATCGGCAGGCCTGCGGCGAGCATCGCGGCGAGCCCCGCAAGCTGGTCCGGGAACCCGCTGTCGGAGGTTGGATAGGAGACGGGACTGTTGAAACCGCCGTCCGTGTTGAACGGTGCGAGCTGCTGCCGGAGGCGGTTCGACTGGTACGTGACGGACCTCGCCCCGGCGAGCGCCGGATCGCGGCCGCGGGTCGCTCCGAGTGACCCGACGGCGTCGAGCATGCGCTGCTCCACCTCGCCCCAGACTCCGGGCGCCCAGAACGAGTAGTTGCCGGCTCCACTCAGTGCCGCGACCGGTTTCTTCGCCGTGGCGAGTGAAGGCGAGAGCTCGCCGTCGAGGCTCACTCCCTGGAGCGGGTTGTCCAGCGCCCCGACGTGGTCGAGGTACCGGCCGAGCCAGCCGGTTTGGAGTCGCGCGTCGGTGTCGCCGACCTCCCAGTAGTGCCGGGAGGTGAAGTGCGACTGGTCGGCGTTCGTGTAGCCGACGGCGGGGATGACCGAGAGCTTGCCCTCCGCGTGCAGCGTGTGGAACGAAGCCGCGGACGGATGCCAGCGAAGCCGTGTGTCCTCGGGAAAGACGAGGCCCGAGTCGGGCAGCGCGAGCTTCGGGCGCAGGCGCTGGTACTCGGGGTCGCCGTACGGGAAGAGCAGCGAGAGCGCGTCGGCGCCGCCGTCCAGGAAGATCGAGAGGAGGATCGTGTCGGGAGGCCCGGCCGCGAGGGCCTGGGCGATGCCTTCGTCGAACATTCGCGGCGTGAGAGCGCTTGCCCCGTAGACCGCAATCGCGAGCCCAACGGAGCGGGCGAGGAAGCTTCGGCGGTCGAGACCCGTCCCCGCGGGCAACGGCATTCCCGGCTCGATCGCGGGCAAGCCTGCTCCGGCCTCGGCCACGGCCTTTCGCAGCAAGGCGGATCGGGAGAACTCGTTGCAGCAATCTCTCATGACGTCTGCAGATCGGGGGAGATGGCGATGAGATGCCGGAGCGCGTTCTCGATCAGCGCCGGGTACTGCGTCTTCTTCCAGCGCTGGTCGGCGTCGTCCACGGCATGGGCTGCGAACGTCTTGAGAGCTCGGTGTGTCGTCGACGTCAACGGCGGCGTGCCCCAGAAGGCAAGCGCCCGCTCGACGAGCTTCTCGGCATTGAGCGGCCCCTTCTCGGAGGTCTTGAGCACCGCGGGGCTGAGGACGCGGCCGGCGATGTCCCAGCGGGCGAGAAAGGAGGCCGTGTCGAGCCAGCGGTCGTCGTCCCAGCCGGCGACGTTCGGTGGATAGAAGAGCTGCTGGCCGGCCTGGTTGGAGAGCCAGGTCCAGGCTTCGGTGTCGATCCCGCGCTTCGTCGCGCGGAGCATCCCCGCGAGGTAGACCACGGGCGGCTTGACCATTCGCGGCCCCGTGTAGAGGCGCGGGTGGCGCAGGATCGCCTCGACGACCGGTCGGACGGCGAAGCCGTTCCCGACGTAGAGCTGCTCCAGGCCTCGGCGCGTCGCCGCGGAGGGCGGCGAGGGGATGAAGTAGCTCCAGAGCTTGCGGACGAAGAACGAGCGGTGGTTCGGATTGTGGACGGCGAGCCGGCAGGAGTCCTTCCAGTCGAAGTGCCCCCGCTTCCCGAAGATCCGCTTGAGGCCGGGATCGTGTCGTTCCGGGTCGTAGCGGAAGTTGACCGGGCCCTTGTTGTCGCTCCAGTCGTTTCGGAAGCCGGTCAGCGCGCGAGCCTGCTCACGCACGTCGTGTTCCGTGTACCCGCGGTCAGCGCCGAGCGTGAAGAGCTCCATCATCTCGCGCCCGTAGTTCTCGTTCGGTGCGCCCTTCTCGTTGTCGGTGCCGGAGAGCCAGAGCAGCATCGCCGGATCCTTCGTGACCGAGAGCAGCAGTTGGTCGAACGAGCCGAGGCCGTGGTAGCGAAAGAGGTTGTTCTGGCGGAGCATCAGCCGCTGCGAGCCGACGCCCTCGTTCGACGTGGCGAACCAGTCGTGCCAGACGAGCGCCATCCGCTCGACGAGCGGCCGGCTCGTGCGCACCATCCGGTCGAGCCACCAGAGGTGGTCGTGGCCCCAGGCATCCGTCGGCGCGATCGGATGCCCGTCGTCGTCCTTGGGGGCGGGGCCGACGAGCCGCTCGCGGTTCGGATGCGTCAGCGAGTGGACAGCGCCGTGGAGCCCCTTCTTCGCGAGCTTCTCGGCTTCGCGCGGACGCGGGCCGAAACCGGCACGCCAGAGCAAGCGCTCGGCCTCAGCAGGCCCGAAGCGGCCTCGGTAAGCGGGAATGTTCCGTGCGGCAGAAGACAACGGCGACCCGCTGTCTCCATCGGTAAGACGACGGCCTAGCTCAACCCTCAGAGGGGTCGTCGTCCGCGAACAGCGGCCGCACGAATTCGTCGAAAGTGGCTTTGTCGCAGCTTGCGAGCGTCGTCGGCGTGAGCGCTGTCACCGATGCGGTACGCGGCACGCTCATCGCGAGCGCGACCTCGCCGAAGTAGTCGCCGGGGCGGAGCATGCGCCGTGGGCCGAGGCTCCCCTGGTTGCTGACCGCCAGGAGCCCTCGCAGGACGACGTAGAAGTGGTCGCCCGCCTCTCCTTCGAGCACGATCGGGCTGCCCGGCGGGATGTCGAGCCGGTTCATGTTCTTCGCAAGCCTCGTCAGCACCTCGCCGGGAAGCTCCTGGAACAGGCCGACCCGCGAAAGCTCGGTGACCGTGGCGGTGGCAAATCGGGGCATCGCCCGTATTGTGACGACGGTGGGCGAGCTCGACACGTGGAAGCACTGCCCTCGCTGCGGGGCGGAGATCGACGTCGACGGGGGAAAGGCGGAGTGCGCCGTGTGCGGCTTCCGCGCCTACGCGAGCTCGAAGCCGACGGCGAGCGCGGTCTGCGTGGACGGTGAGGGCCGCCTCCTCCTCTCCCGCCGGGGCGTCGATCCCTTCCAGGGCATGTGGGACTTCCCAGGCGGGTTTCTCGACGAGGAGGAGCATCCGCTCGACTGCGTCCGCCGGGAGCTGAAAGAGGAGGCGGGCATCGAGGTCGAGCCGCTCGAGTTCCTCGGCGTCTGGCTCGACCGCTACGGAGGCGACGGCTCGGGGCAGACGACCCTGAACCTTTACTGGACGGTGCGTATCGTCGGGGGAGTCCCCGAGCCGGCGGACGACGTCGCCGAGCTGCGCTGGTTCGCTCCGGATGAGATCCCTGAGGAGGAGCTCGCGTTTCCGCACACGCGCGACGTGATCTCAACGTGGCGGGACGAGCACGCGTAGCGCGGCGGGCTCGATCGCGAACTCGAGCGGCGGCTCGAGGACGTTCCCGGACGGAGGGTTGATCAGTAGGAAGCCGGTCTTCGCGTTAGCATCGTGTCTCAACGACAAAGGAGCCCCGATGGAGCTAATCGAGAGACTCGACGCCGTGCGAGAGAAGTGGAACCTCCTCGAGCACCCCTTTTATCGCCGGTGGAGCTGCGGCGAGCTTCGCAGGGACGAGCTCGCGCACTACGCGGGCGAGTACCGGCACGCCGTCGTCGCCCTCGCGGAGACCGCGGCCAAGAGCGGCAACGCCGAGCACGCGCAGGAGGAAGCGGCCCACGTCGCGCTCTGGGACGAGTTCGCCGCAGCATTCGGGGCGGACACGTCACGGGAGCCGTCTCCCGAGACGGCCGAGTGCGTGATGGCCTGGACCGCGCCGGGCGACCGGCTCGAAGCGCTCGCTGTCATGTACGCGATCGAAGCGGGCCAGCCTGCCGTCTCGAAGGCGAAGCTCGACGGCCTTCGTGAGCACTACGGGGTCGGCGGAGACGAGCCGGGCGCGAAGTACTTCGCGCTTCACTCCGATCTCGACCACGAGCACGCGGCCCACTCGCGGCGCCTGCTCGCCCAAGAGGCGACCCAGGCAGACGCCGAGCGCCTTGTCGAGGTTGCCGAATCGGCCCTGAAGGGCAATTGGACCCTGCTGGACGGAGTCGAAGCCAGGAGGTAGCGCGATGAGGTTTCTCTTGAGGGGGCTGCCGGGCCACCCCCTGCATCCGCCGCTGACGGACGCCACGATCGGGGCCTACACGTTCGCGGGGGCGATGGCCGTTCTGTCGAGGCTCGGCGTCAGCGAGCACAACACCGCGACTGCGTGGTGGCTCGCACTGATCGCCGGATTGGTCGTGAGCGGGCCGACCGCCATCGCGGGTTTCGTCGACTGGCTCCAGATCACTGTCGGGACACCGCTCTGGCGCACGGCCACGCTGCACATGGGCGTGATGCTGACCGCGACCATCATCTTCGCGATCACCGCCGGCGCGGGGCATGCCGACTACGTGGACGGAACGGTTAGCGGCGGCTCCCTCGTCCTCACGCTCGTCGGGTTCGTCGTGCTGACGGCAGGCGGCTGGTTCGGCGGGTCGATCGTCTTCGTGCACGGCATGCGTGTGCTCAGCCTCAGAGACGAGGCGGCGAGTCGCGCCGTGTCGCCGCCGCCGCCCGAGAAGGAAGAGGCGGAAGCCTAGGAAGGTTCTAGGCGGGCTCGGAGCCGTTCGTCTCGGCGTCGCCGAGGCCCAGCTGCTTCTCGATTGCGCCCTTCGG
>JBGOSR010000086.1:0-8490 GCA_041476065.1 Gaiellaceae bacterium | reverse complement strand
GAGCTCCTCGCGCGGCGGCAGCACGACCTTGCGGTCGTCGGCGATCCACGGCTCGCCCTCCATCTGCTCGAGCCGGTCGAGGCACTGCGCGACGATGCCGGTCGACTCGCGCATCTCCTCCATCCGGACGCGGTAGCGCGCGTAGACGTCGCCCTCGCCGTGGACGGGGATGTCGAAGTCGACGTCGTCGTAGGCGAGGTAGGGCTCGTGGCGGCGGAGGTCCCAGTCGACGCCCGACCCGCGCAGCACCGGCCCGGACTGGCCGAGGGCGATCGCGTCGTCGGCCGACAGGAGCCCGAGCCCCTTCGTCCGCTGGAGCCAGATCTGCTGGCGGTTGACGAGGCGCTCGTACTGGTCGACGGCACTCGGCATCGACTCGGCGAACTTGCGGCACTCCGGGTAGAAGCCAGAGGGGATGTCCTCGGCGAGCCCGCCCGCCTGGAAGTAGCGCGTGTGCATGCGAACCCCGCCCACGAGCTCCGCCAGGTCGAGGATCGTGTCGCGCTCGCGGAAGCAGTACCAGAACATCGAGATCGCACCCAGCTCGAGCGCCGCGGTCGCGAGCCAGACGAGGTGCGACTGGATCCTGTTCAGCTCGCACAGGAGCATCCGCATCCAGACCGCCTTCGGCGGCGTCTCGAGGCCGAGCAGCTTCTCGATCGCGAGCACGAACGCGAGCTCGTTGGCCTGGTAGCCGAGGTAGTCCATCCGTGACGGGTACGGAATCGCCTTCCACCACGTCTTCTGCTCCATGTTCTTCTCGAACGCGGTGTGCAGGTAGCCGATCGAGGCCGCGAGGCCGACGACCTCCTCGCCGTTCAGCTCGGCGATCAGCCGCAGGACGCCGTGGGTCGAGGGGTGGTTCGGGCCGAAGTTGACCTGGAGGACGTCCTCGGAGTCCTGGAGGGTTGCGGGAACCTCGAGCACGGTCGGGATCGGCGACGGAATGTGCGACCCCTCGTAGATCTGCCGGCGCTCGGTGACGGCCACCTACTCCTCCCCGCTGAAGCGGACGGGCTCTCCGCCGATCGGATAGTCCTTGCGGAGCGGGTGGCCTTGCCAGTCGTCCTCCATGATGATCCGGCTGAGGTTCGGGTGGCCTTCGAAGCGGATGCCCATCAGGTCGAAGGCCTCGCGCTCGTGCCAATCGGCCGTGGGCCAGACCGAGACGACGCTCCCCACGCTCTGGCCGTCGTCGAGCCAAACCTGGACGCGAACGACGGGTGCGCCGGGTCGGATGGCCAGCAGGTGGTAGTTGACGGCGAAGCGGGTCGGCTTCGGCTCGGGAGTGCGCGCGAGCCCCTGCGTCGCCGGGTCGTTCAGGTTGCGGCCGCTCTTCGTGCCGAAGTAGCCGGCGATGCCCTGCTGGCCCCAGCCGAGATAGTCGACCGCCGTGATGTCCGAGAGGAAGTCGAAGCCCTCCTCGTCGCGGAGATGGAGGCAGGCCTCGACGATTCGAGCGCGGTCGACGACGAGGGTCGTCTCGCCGTACGCCTCGATGCGCTCGACCAGGCCCGGAACTCCCTCGAAGGTCATCTCGCGTCCCTGGCCGGCCATCGCTCCCGCCCGGCAGAGCCGGGCTCCGCGATGGCCTGACGCCGCTGGCGCCACGATGCTGCGCGCGCGGCGCTTGTCCGTACCCCATGTACTGTCCTGCGCGCCGCGCGCTTGCCTCGCACCGCCAGCGGCGCCCCAGGAACGCGAGTTTTCAACTCGCCACCCCGCGGATCTCGTAGGCCGGCGGGACGCCTGCCTTGATCTTCTCCTGGAGGCGGACGATCCCCTCGAGGAGCGCCTCGGGACGCGGTGGGCAGCCGGGCACGTGGACGTCGACCGCGACGATCTTGTCGACGCCTTGCAGGATCGCGTAGTTGTTGAACATCCCGCCGGAGCTCGCGCAGGCGCCCATCGCGATCACCCACTTCGGCTCGAGCATCTGGTCGTAGATCTGACGCAGCGGGGCCGCCATCTTGTGCGCGACCCGGCCGGAGACGATCAGGAGGTCGGCCTGGCGCGGCGAGGAGCGGAAGACCTCGGCGCCGAAGCGCGCGACGTCGTACCGAGACGAGACGATCGACATCATCTCGATCGCACAGCACGCGAGCCCGAAGGTATCCGGCCAGATCGAGTTGCCCTGCGCCCAGAGGACAGCCTTCTCGACGGTCGTGAGCATCAGCTTGTCCTCGAGGTCGCCGCCCAGCTCTCGCTCGAAGACGCCGGGACCTTTCCCGCGCCAGAGCACGCGCTCCGAGTTGAGGCCCCAGTCCGCGAGCCGCTGCTTGCGCCTTACCGCCATTTCAGCGCCCCCTTCCGCCAGATGTAGATGTAGGCGACAGCGAGGATCGCGATGAAGAACGCGAATTCGGCGAAGCCGAACCAGCCGAGCGGCTTCAGGACGACGCCCAGCGGATAGAGGTAGACGATCTCGATGTCGAAGACGATGAAGAGCATCGCCGTCAGGTAGAAGCCGACCGTGAAGCGGTTCGCCTGCGGGGGACCCTGCGAGACGCCGGACTCGAACGGGAGTTGGCGGGTCTTCGTGCGCCGCGCCGGACGGGTCGCGAAGACAAACGACATCAAGATCATCGTCGCCGGGATGACGAGCGCGAGCATCCCGTACATGAGGAACGGGAGCCAGCTATCGAGCATCTTCGCGCCAGCCGCTCCAGGGCAATTCGCGCGGAAACGTACCACGGCACGAGCAAGCGCGGATTCGGCTCAACCGTGCGGGTATCGGCTGTTACAAAGTTCGGGCCCAATCGGGGGTTGAGACGACGACGCACGTTGCTACCATGCGAGCGATGGCAACGATCGAGCAGGAAGCTCTCGTCACGCTCACCGAGAACGCGGCGACGAAGATCAGGGAGCTGATGACCGAGGAGCCCGACGGCGAGGCCGGGGTCCTGCGCATCGCCGTGCAGGGCGGCGGCTGCTCGGGGTTCGAGTACGCCCTCGGGTTCGACTCCGGCGCTCAGGAGGGCGACCACTCCCTCGACGTCTTCGGGATCCAGGTCGTCGTCGATCCCCACAGCGCGCCGTATCTCCAGGGCACGCAGATCGATTTCGTCGACGGGCTGCAGGGCGGCTTTGCAATCAACAATCCGAACGTCACCTCGGCGTGCGGCTGTGGGCACTCCTTCCAGGTGGAAGAGGGCGCCGAGGGCGAGCAGCCTTCGTCGGGTGCGGGCTGCGGATCCGGCTGCGGCTCGTAGCGTCGAAACTTCTGTCTCGAGAGGGGTTCACCGTGTCTCAGCTGCGTTGGCTCTCGCTCGTCGGTGTGCTGGTCGTCCTCCTCGCGGGCTGCGGCAAGAAGAGCACGAGCAGCCAATCGAGCGAACCAACACAGGCTGCCTGCACGGGGGCGCCTCTGACCGCAGCGCCGAACTTGCCTTCCAAGTTCCCCACGATCGACGCCGTCACTTACACGAAGCAGTCCACGCAGGGGCCGACGGAGATCGTCGAGGGGTATTACGACGGCGACGTGAAGGCTGCCCATGATGCGTTCAAGAGCGCTTTCGAGAGCGCCGGCTACGCGATCCTTTTCGACGAGCTCGAGGAGCATGACTCGGAGGTCTCGTGGAAGGGCCAGGTCCGCTCCGGCCAGGTTAGTTTGCGCGAAGAGTGCGGCGACTCGAGCCGGACGTACGTACGCATCTCGAATCGACCGGCGTAGCCGCGCCGCCAGAGCTCCAGAACTCGCGGTTAGCATGACCGTGTGAGCACGACCGGCGATCCTGTCGACATCACGATCCTCGGCGCCGGGCCGACAGGCCTCGCGGCTGCCTACTACGCAGGTCACCGCGACGGGACGGTCCGCATCGTCGAGAGCCTCGAGCAGCTCGGCGGGCAGGTCGCGGCGACGTATCCGGAGAAACACGTCTTCGACGTGGCGGGACATCCGAAGATCCTCGGTCAGGCGCTCGTCGACCTCTGCGTCGAGCAGGGACTCCAGTACGGCGCCGACGTGATCCTCGGGGAAGAGGCGAAGACCCTCGAGCGCGTCAGCGAGGACGGCGAGGAGCTCCTCGCCCTGACGACCGTGAGTGGCGGCCCCTACCTGTCGCGGGCGGTCATCGTCACCGCCGGCCACGGCGCGTTCGAGCCGCGAAAGCTCGGCGTCGAGGGGATCGACGAGTGGGAGGGCAAGGGCCTGCACTACGTCGTGCGCCAGAAGGACGCCTTCAAAGACAAGGCCTGCGTGATCGTCGGGGGCGGCGACTCTGCGCTTGACTGGGCGCTGGGCCTTCAGGACACGGCACGAATACCGATTGCGCTCGTCCACCGCCGGGACAAGTTCCGTGCCCTTGAGTCGTCGGTGAACGAGGCCAACAAGCTCGCGGCGGAGGGGCGGGTCAAGATCATGACCCCCTGCGAGGTGCGCGAGGTCCACGGAGACGGGTCGATCGCCGGCGTGGCGGTCGAGAACACCGTCACCGGCGAGGTGGAGCAGGTCGCGTGCGAGGCACTGATCACGTTGCTCGGGTTCCATTCCCACCTCGGCGCGATCGCGGAGTGGGGGATCGAGCTCGAAGGCAAGCGCCAGCTGAAGGTCGACCCGATGACCATGGCGACGAACATGCCGGGTGTCTACGCGGCGGGCGATGTCGCCGGCTATCCGGGGAAGATCACGCTGATCACCATCGGTATGGGCGAGGCTGCGATCGCCTCGAACAACGCGATTGCACAGATTCGTGGCGAAAAGGTGCAGCCGAAGTACTCGACGGACTAGGGCCATCCCTCGTTCGAGGGTCGGTGGCGCGCGGGGGTGTGCCGATCGCAGGAAGTGATGGCTCCGAACTCCCTCGAATGTCTCGGCTGCGGCGCCCGGCGTCGTGTTGTGACGAGCATTCACAGCCATGTGGAGACCGGCGAATGCCCGCGGTGCGGCTATGTCGGCTGGGCCAGCCCGACCGAACTGACCGAGTTCACGCGCCGAGCTCTCCGCGATCGCCCGGTCGAGCGCCGCCGTCTCCGCGCAGCCTCTTAGGTCCGGTACATCCAACCTCCTCCCCACCGCGAGCCTAGCTCCGAATTTCGCACGCGTGGGTGGCGAATTAGTGCCGAGATAGACTCGTTGCATGGACGAGCTCTGGGGCGCGGAGACCAAGAAAGCGATCGAGAACTTCCAGGTCTCGGGTGAGCCGATCCCTCGGTACGTCGCGCGCTGGCTCGGACGCATCAAGGCCGCCGCGGCCCGGGTGAACGCCGAGCTCGATCTCCTCGACGGCGAGAAGGCGGAGCGAATGGCAGCTGCCGCCGACCGCGTTGCTGCAGGCGAGCTCGACGATCAGTTTCCGATCGACGTCTTTCAGACCGGCTCGGGCACTTCGTCGAACATGAATGCGAACGAAGTGATCGCGAGCCTCGCCGGCGAGGATGTGCATGCGAACGACGACGTGAACATGGGCCAGTCGTCGAACGACGTCTTTCCGTCGGCCGTGCACCTCGCCGCGCTCGACCAGTTGACGAACGACCTCGTTCCCGCGCTCGACCGGCTAGCCGGGGCGCTCGAGTCGAAAGCGACCGAATTCGAGGACGTCGTCAAGTCGGGACGTACGCACCTCATGGACGCGGTGCCCGTCACGCTCGGTCAGGAGTTCGCCGGCTACGCCGCGCAAGTGCGCCAGGGAATCGCGCGGATCGAGGGGACATTCGAGCGCCTCGGCCAGATCCCGCTCGGCGGCACCGCTGTCGGCACCGGCCTCAACACGCATCCCGAGTTCGCCGAGCGTGTCCGCGCCCGGCTCTCGGACGACACCGGGCTGGCTGTCCTTGCGCCGGCCGATCCGTTCGAGGCGCAGGCTGCACGTGACGGGCTCGTCGAGGCTTCGGCCGCGATGAAGGTCGTCGCCGTCTCGTTGACCAAGATCGCCAACGACCTGCGGCTGATGGGCTCCGGCCCACGCGCAGGGCTCGCCGAGATCGCGCTGCCCGAGCTCCAGAAGGGAAGCTCGATCATGCCCGGCAAGGTCAACCCGGTCATCCCGGAAGTCGTGACACAGGTTGCCGCGCAGGTGATCGGGAACGACGTCGCAGTGACCGTGGGCGGGATGCAGGGCCACTTCGAGCTGAACGTCTTCGTCCCGCTGATCGCGCGCAACGTCCTCGACTCGATCCGGCTGCTTGCGTCCTCGTCGCGGCTGCTTGCCGAGCGCTGCGTCGAAGGGATCGAGGCGAACCGCGAAACGTGCGAGCGCTACGCGGAGCTGACCCTCTCGGCCGCGACTGCGCTCAACCCCTACATCGGCTACGACAAGGCGACCGAGATCGTCAAGGAAGCGGCCGCGACCGGCAGGTCGCTCCGCGAGGTCGCTCGCGCCGCGGGCGTCGACGACGAGACGCTGGACAAGGCGCTCGACTACCGGACGATGGCTGACCCACACGGCGCAAGCTCCTCGAAGCCGGCGCGGACCTGACGCCGAGCCCCCTCCCGAGGCAGCGACCCTTGCCAACTTCCAGGAACTCCCCTAGATTCTGGGAGAAGTAATTGGGGACCCGGCGGGGAGGCTGGGGACGAGGGAGGGGGATCTTGAAGAGGTTGCTCATCTATCGCGTAGGCCCGCTGGTCGCGATCGGCGTGCTCGCCATCGTCGCGTCGGCACTGAGCCCCAACTCCGCATCGAGCCGTTCGCCGGTGCGAAACCTGGTGCTTCGCCACGCCCTCGAGGTCGCGCTTGGCCAGGCGCAGGCCCAACCCGGCACGATGCCGATCTCATCCGGAGTGCTCTACCCGTTGCTCGATCAGACAGGCGCGCTCGAGCGGCGCGCGGCGCGGCTCCGCTTCAGACCGGCCCGGGTCGAGATTCCGGGCACGGCGGGGTGCTCGAACCAGTTCAGCGGTAACGGCCAGACGAACGTTCGCGTGACCCAGGATTGCTCGCTCCGCGCCCAGGCCGGCGAGGCGCTCGCGATCAATCCGCTCGACCAGAGCAACATGCTCACGGCTCAGAACGACTCGCGCATCGGCTTCAATCACTGCGGCTACGACTGGACCGTCGACGGCGCGGGACAATGGAGCGACCAGACACCGCCCTTCTTCCAGTTCCAGCTGCTGAACGGCCACACTGCCGATGTCTGCAGCGATCCGACGGTCGCTTGGGACTCGCAGGGAAACGCGTACATCGCGAGCGTCCTCTTCGACGTCGGGAGCCCGGAGAACGCGATCGTCGTCGCGAAGTCGAACGCGGGCATCCACGGCACCTATTTCCACTCGCCCGACGCAGAGAGCGGCTTTCAGGAGTACAGCACGTCCCCGCTCGGAGTTCCCGCGAACGACAACGACCCGAACATCATGAACGACAAGGTCTTCGTCGCAGCCGACGCGAGTGCATCCAGCCCGAAGCGCGACAACGTTTACGTCACGTGGACTCGGTTCCAGCCGGAGTCGGAGGCGCCAAACGCGCCCAACGGGGTTCGGCAGCTCAGCCCGATCTTCTTCAGCCAGTCGACCGACGGCGGCGCCACCTGGTCCGATCGGGTCGAGATCAGCGGCGAGGCGGCAGGGATCTGTCCGGCCGAGTGCTTTCACGACCAGGGCTCGCACCCGGTCGTCGGGCCGGACGGGACGATCTACGTCACTTTCGCAAACAACGACGCGATGAAGGGCGGCGAGCAGATCCTGTTCGTGAAGTGCCCCGCCGACCAGGACTGCACGATCCCGGAGAGCTGGTCCGAGCCCGCGATCGTCTCGGACCTGATCGGGGGAATGCCTACGGGCCAGAGCGCGGCGGGCTGTCCGGCAGACGCGGCGTGCCTGCCTCCGAACGGCTACCGCGTCTCGGAGACGATGTCCGTCTCCAACTCGATCGACGCGGCCGGCCATCTCTACGCCGTCTGGGCGGATTTCCGGAATAACAGCAACCCGAACTGCACGGGCCCGGCAGCCTCGGCCGCCAGCCCGTGCGACAACGATGTCTTCTACTCGGTCTCGTCTGACGGGGGCGAGACGTGGAGCGATCCTCGAGACATCACACCGAAGGCGATCGGGCGCTTCGGGGAGACGGCCCAGTGGCAGCCGTGGAGCAAGGTGGCAAGCGACGGCAGTCGTCTCTGGGTGGCGTTCTACGACCGCTCGTACGGCGACTGTGAGGCCAGCGGCTGCAATGACATCACCGCCGCCGAGATCCTCGACCCTGCCTCGGCGACTCCGACGTACACCTACTCGCGCGTGACGACGGAGTCGATGCCGAGCCTGACGACTGCGAACAATCCGCTGGAAGCCGGTTTCCTCGGCGACCGCATGGCGCTCGACGTCGACAGCCAGAATCGCGCTCATGTCATCTGGGCAGACACGCGTCAGCACGCGGGCTCGGTGCCCGAGACCGATGTCTACTACGCGCAGGTACCTGCTCTCTCCGGGCCACCCCCGCCCGCCCCCCCCCCCCCCCCCCCCCCCCCCCCCCCCCCCCCCCCCCCCCCCCCCCCCCCCCCCCCCAACCTTTTATCACCCCCCATATCTCCGCTGCGCCATTTCCGCCGCCATTTTGATCG
>JBGOSR010000085.1:0-8579 GCA_041476065.1 Gaiellaceae bacterium | reverse complement strand
GGCTCGTTGCCTCGCTGTGGAAGTTCTGGTGGATTCGAGGCCATCTGGCCAAAGGACGCCGCTGGTTGGACGACGCTCTAGTACGCGGCACGTCCGAGCCTGCGAAGCTTCGGGCGCGGGCGCTGCATGCGGCTGCGAGCCTCGCAACTCGTCAGGGCGCGTACGGCCGGGCGGCCGAGCTCTCGGAGCAGAGCCTTGCCCTGTGGGAGGAGCTCGGCGACGTCTCCGGCACGGCCCGCTCGCTGCTCTCGCTCGGCACTGTCGCCGCGGAGCAGGGAGACCAGGAGCGGGCGATCTCGCTGTCGGAGCGCGCGGCCGAGCTCTATCGCGAGTCGGGCGACCGGCGGGGCCACGCGCTCGCCGTCAGCAACCTCGGCGGGATCGCGCTCGAGCGCGGCGAGTATGCGAAGGCCGCCTCGCTCAGCGAGCAGGCGTATGGCCTCTTCGAGACCCTCGAGGACAGCGAGGGGATGGCGTTCGCTCTCGTCAACCAGGGGTTCGCCGCGCTCTCGGAGCGCGAGCACGAGCGGGCGCTCGGCCTTCTCCGCCAGGCGCTGCGCAGGCTGGCCGAGCTCGAGTTCCGAGACGTGATCGGCTACTGCTTCGAAGGGCTCGCGGCCGTGCTGGCGTTCACCGGCCAGGCGGGACCGGCAGCGCGCCTGCTCGGAGCCGCGGAGGCGCTCCGGGAGAACCTCGGGGTCGACCTGGCCCCGGCCGAGCGGGAGACGCACGAAGAGACCGCCGCGGCTATCCGCGAGGCCATCGGCAAGGAGCAGTTCAGCGCCGAGTGGCGGCTTGGGCGGGAGCTGGCTCTGGACGAAGCCATCGCGTACGCGCTTGAGGAGGAAGCGGCTCGGGCGTAGGAAGGGCCACGAGGACCGGTGGGTCGAGCCGCCGAAGGTTGCGAACGTCCGCAACTGAGATGACGGCCAAGGTTGCGACCACGACGACGAGAGCGGCCCCGATCAACGTGTCGGCGACGCCGATCGCACCCGAGATCGGGCCCATCACCGCGACGCCGACCGGGATCAGCGCGAATGAGCCGAGCACGTCGTACGAGCTGACTCGCGAGAGCTTCTCGTCCGGGATGTGCTGCTGCAGGGTCGTGTCCCAGAAGACGCCGTAGAGCTCGAGGCCGATGCCGGCGACCATCGCCGCGGGCAGGATCACGAGCAGCGGCGCCGCGAGGCCGAGCAGCGCCAGGAGAGGGGCCATCGTCAGCACGGCAAGCGTTGCCACCAGCAGCGGCCGCTCGGGGCGGTAGCGGAGCGCGACGATGCCCGCCAGGATCATCCCGACGGCCTCGGCCGCGAGGATGAAGCCCCAGGCGGCGGCGCCTCCAAGCTCCTTCTGCGCGACGAACGGGCCGAGGACGAGGAACGCGCCGATCGCGTACGCGTTGATGAGCGCAAACTGGATGATCGTCACGCAAAGCCACGACCGCGACCGGAACTCACGCCAGCCTTCGGCGAGCTCGCGCAAGAACTCGCGGTTCTCGTGCGGCTCGACCACCGGCGGCTTGAGCATCCCGACGAAGAACGCGCCGAACGCATAGGTCACGCCGTCCAGGCCGAGCGCCCAGCCCGCGCCGACAGTCGCAACGAGCACTCCCGCGATCGCGACGCCTGCGATGCGGGTGGAGTTACGTGAGAGGCTGAGCAGTGCGTTCGCTTGCTGTAGGCGGGCAATGCTCACGACTTTCGGGACGAGCCCGGTCGACGCGGGCATGAAGAACGCCGAGGCGCCGCCTCTGACGGCGGCGAGGATGATCAGGTGCCAGGTCTGGGCAACTCCGGTGAGCAACACGACCGCTGCCGCGATCTGCGTCGCCCCGCTCAGGAGATCCGACGTGACCATGACGAGATGGCGCGGCAGGCGGTCGGCCCAGACGCCGCCGGCGAGGAGAAAGACGAGATGCGCGCCCATGTACGCCGACAAGACGAGGCCGAGGTCGGAAGGCGAGCCGGTCAAGGTGATGACCGCGAAGGCGAGCGCGATCGGTGCGAAGGCACTTCCGAAGAGCGAGATCGTCCGGCCGATGAAGAGTAGGCGGAACTGCCGCTCGACGAGAGGTCCGAACGGGAGGCTTGCCAGCAGCGGCTTCAGCCGGGTGCGAGCTGTCATCGTCCCGCTTTCAACTGTGCCGCGCGCGGGGCGAGGACGCGTCCCTCATTCGGGGGACAGCGCAACCCCGCAGCAGAGTCAGCAGGCACCTGGTGCGGGCTGGCCGCCCGGGCCCCGAAGGTGGTAGACCGTGCGATCGACCCAGGCGAGCTGCAGGCAGTAGCCGTTGGCATCTGCCGAGACGAGGCGGATCGAAGAGCTGTCCTGGAGCCCGACGCCGCTGTATTGGCCCGTGATCTGGTGCGTGCGCTCGACGACCATCCCGGTCGTGCGGAGGAGGTTCTCCGGCGAGGCGGGGCTGCTCTTGGGCGGCGTGCTGACGCGGCTGTACATGTGCGTGCCGAGCACGCCCATGAGTGCCAGCGTGACGACAAGCGAGACGAGCCTCAGGGCCATAGACAAAACCAATCGGCGGAGAGGCTCGCTTTCTTGAATCTAAAATAAGCAGTTCTTATGACTAGGATTAGAGTTTGCCTGGTATAGTCGCCGGGATGGCCGTTCCCCAGGTGTTTGACGTGCTCGTGGTCGGGAGCGGTGCCTCCGGTCTCGCGGCGGCTGTCTCCGCCGAGCGCGCCGGAGCGAGCGTGGCGCTCGTCGCCAAGGACGCGGTGCAGTCGTGCAACTCCGCCAAAGCGCAGGGTGGGATCCAGGCTGCCTTCGGAGACGACGACTCTCCGGAGCAGCACGCCGAAGACGTCTGGCAGAGCTCGCACGAGACCGCCGACAGGCGGCTCGTCGAGGTGCTGACGAGAGAGGCGCCTAGCGCGATCCACTGGCTTGAGGAGCTCGGGGTCGAGTTCACGCGTGAAAACGGCGGCTACCGCCTCGCGCGCTGCGGCGGTGCGTCCCGTGAGCGCTTGCTCCAGGTCGGCGATCGGACCGGGCATGCGATCACGAGCGCGCTGCGCGACGCAGTCGAGTCTTCGAGCATCCAGACTTTTCCGAAATCGCCTCTCACCGAGCTGGCGACGGGCGAGAACGGCTGGCGGGCGCTCTGCGGTGAGCACGTGATCGACGCGGGCGCCGTGGTGCTCGCAGCAGGCGGCCGCTGCTATCGCGTCGCCGAGGAGCGCGGCGAGCTGACGACGAATCATCCAGGTGCGACAGGCGAAGTGACGCGGATCGCCGTCGAGCTCGGCGCCGAGACGCGCGACTACGACGCGCTTCAGTACCACCCGAACGGCGGCGCGTGGCCGGGGCCGATGCAGGGGTATTCGATTCCCGAGACGACGCGCGCGTACGGCGCAGTGCTCCTCAACGCGGATCGCGAGGAGTTCACCGACTCGCTCGGGCCGCGGGACGAGGTCTCGCAGGCGATCTTCGACGAGGTGGAAGCGGGTCGCGGGGTCGAGACGCCCGACGGCCGGCCCGCGGTCTACCTCGACACGACGCGCATCGCCGAAGCTGACGCCGAGATCTCGCTCCCGTACATGCTTCGCCGCTATCGCGCCGGCGGTATCGACCCGCTCGAGGAGCCGATCCTCACGTTTCCCGTGCTGCATTACCAAAACGGCGGGCTCGTGATCGACGAGCAGGCCGAGACGACGGTCGAAGGCCTCTACGCCTGCGGCGAGATCGCCGGCGGGACGCACGGTCGCAACCGGATGATGGGCAACTCGCTGCTGGAATGCACCGTGTTCGGCCGCCGAGCGGGCAAGGCAGCGGCGGAGAAGGCGGCAGCATGAGTACCGTCGCTACCGATATCCGCCAGGCCGTCGAGGATGCGGCGGCGCACCTCTACGTCTGGGCGCTGAAGGACATTCCGCAGGACCTGCGGGACGCGCTCGCGGCTGCCCTGGATCGGGAGACCTCGGTGCCGGGCCGTCGCGTGCTGGAGACGATCGTCAAGAACGTTCAGGTCGCCGAGCGCGAGAACAACATCGTCTGCCAGGACACCGGCATCGCCGTCTACACATGCCGCGTCGGCGAGCATTTTCCCCTGCATCCGGCCAAGATCTACGAGGCGCTGAAGATCGGGACAGAGCGCGCGACGATCGACACGCCGCTGCGCTCGAACGCCGTCCACACGATCACTCGCGAGAACACGGGGCCGAACACCGGGTATCGCCTCCCGATCGTGCACTGGGAGTTCATCCCCGACTGGGACGGCCTGGACGTCAAGTGCGTCCCGAAGGGGTCCGGTTCCGAGAACATGAGCTTCCTCAAGATGTGCGTCCCCGCCGACGGGGTGAAGGGGATCAAGCAGTTCGTGCTCGAGTCGATCGTCGGCGCAGGCGGCAAGCCGTGCCCGCCCGGGATCGTCGGCGTCGGGATCGGCGGGTCGGCCGACTACGCGATGTACCTCGCGAAGGAGGCGATCGCTCGGCCCGTCGGCACGCGCAATGCGGATCCGCACGTGGCAAAGCTCGAGGAGGAGCTCTACGACCTGCTGAACCAGACCGGGATCGGGCCCATGGGCCTCGGCGGCGACGTCACCGTCCTCCAGTGCCACATCGAGCACGCAGACACGCACATGACGCTCAACCCGGTCGCCGTCAACTACCAGTGCTGGGCGGCCCGTCGGGCAAGCGCCCATGTCTCGGCAGACGGCGAAGTCGACTTCGACCGCGAGTTTTGAGAATGGGCACGGTCCATCCGAGACACGTCCCGGTGCCAGGCACCAGGACGTGTCCAGCGCAGACATGCGGGGTGCCTGGCACCGGACATGGGTGGAGGGGACATGGCTGAGCACAAGATCAAGTTCCCCGCGACCGAGGAGGACATCCGCAAGCTCCGCGCAGGCGACCTCGTCACCGTCGACGGCCACATCATCGGGATCCGCGACCGCACGCAGATCCGGATCTTCGACCAGGGCGTCGAGCCACCGATGGACCTGAGCGGCGCTTTTCTCCTGCATACGGCACCAAACGTGCGCAAAGTCGCGCCGGGCAAGTACGAGCCGATGTGCGTCGGCACGACGACGAGCGCGCGCATGGTGCGCTTCACCGAGCCGCTCGGCCGCGACTACGGCGTGCGCGCGATCGCCGGCAAGGGCGGCCTGCCCGACGAGGCGATCGAGCCGATGGCCAAGTACGGGATGGTCTACTTCGCACTCGTCGGCGGCGCTGCGGCGCTCGAGACGACGCAGATCGAGGAGATCGAGGAGGTGCTCTGGGAGGAGCTCATGCCCGAGTGCCTCTGGAAGTTCCGAGTCAAGGACTTCGGCCCACTCTGGGTCGGGATCGACTCACACGGCAACTCGATGTACCACGACGTCCAGACCGAAGCGACGAAGAAGCTGGAGGGACTCATTGCTGGACTTTGAACCGCGATCCGGAGGACTGACGCACGTCCTCGACAAGGGCCTCGGCCCCCGCGCCTGGGAGGACGTGCTCGAGACGTGTGGCGTGTACATCGACGTCGTCAAGCTTGGCTGGGGCACGGCGTACGTCACGCCGAACCTGCGCCGCAAGCTCGAGGTGCTGAGCGAGAAGCCGGTCGTGATCGGCGGGACGTTCTTCGAGGTCGTCTACATCAAGGGGAAGGTCGACGAGTACAAGCGCTGGCTCGCCGATCTCGGCCTCACCCACGTGGAGGTCTCGGACGGAACGATCGAGATCCCGCGCGACGAGAAGCTCGAGCTGATCGCCGACCTGGCCCGCGACTTCACGGTCCTCTCCGAGGTCGGCTCGAAGGACTCCGAGGTCAACTTCGCTCCCTATCTCTGGGTGCAGTGGATCAAGGAAGAGCTCGACGCGGGCGCGTGGAAGGTGATCACAGAGTCGCGCGAGAGCGGTACCGCCGGGATCTTCCGGCCGACCGGCGAGATGCGTACCGGCCTGATCGACGAGATCGTCCACGAGATCGACGTCTCCGACCTGATCTTCGAGGCGCCGACGAAGGCGTCTCAGGCCTGGTTCGTGAAGGAATTCGGCCCGACCGTCAACCTCGGGAACATCCCGCCAGACGAGGTGATCCCGCTCGAGACGCTTCGCCTCGGTCTCCGCGGCGACACCCTGAAGGAGGTCCTGCTCTCTGACGAGCGCGCCCGCACTCCCTGATCTCGACTTCGAGACGATGACCGCCGAAGAGCTGCTGACCTGGGTCTACGGCGAGTACGGGGACAAGCTCTGCCTCACCTGCTCGTGGCAGAAGCAGTCGTCGGTGCTCGTGCACATGGTCTCCGAGCTCGGCCTCGGCCTGCCCGTGATCGAGCTCGACACGCAGCTCTTCTTCCGCGAGACGTACGAGACGCGGGACCGCCTCGTCGAGCGCTACGGGCTCGACCTGATCCCGACGCCGATGATCACGGTCGCCGAGCAGCACCGCCAGGAGGGGCCGAACCTCTGGGAGCGCGACCCCGACCGCTGCTGCCACATCAGGAAAGTTGAGCCACTGCTGGCCGCGCTCGACCCCTACGAGGCCTGGATCTCGGGCATCCGGCGAGACCAGTCGCCGAGCCGCGCCGAGACGCCGAAGCTGCAGTGGTCGGAGCGCTATGCCGTCTGGAAGGTTCACCCGCTCGCCGACTGGGACGAGAAGCGCGTCTGGGCCTACATCAAGGTCAACGAGATTCCCTACAACCCGTTGCACGAGACGGGCTACCGCTCGATCGGCTGCATTCCCTGCACTCGTCCGATCGCCGCCGACGAGGAGGAGCGAGCGGGCCGCTGGGCCGGCTCCGACAAGCTCGAGTGCGGGATCCACGAAGACACCCCACTAGCGAAGGAGACCTATGCCTGACGGATTCACGTTGTGGTTCACCGGCCTCTCGGGAGCCGGCAAGACGACGATCTCGCAGATCGTCGGCCCAGAACTCGAGCGGCGGGGCCGCCTCGTCGAGTACCTCGACGGCGACGCGGTGCGCACGCACCTCTCGAAGGGGCTCGGCTTCTCGAAGGAGGACCGCGACACGAACATCGAGCGCATCGGCTGGGTCGCGTCCCGCCTGACCCGCCAGGGCGCGGCGGTCCTCGTCTCGGCAATCTCGCCGTACGAGGAGGCGCGCGGCAAGGCGCGGGAGATGGTCGAGGAGTTCGGCCCGTTCGTCGAGGTGCACATCGACGCATCGGTGGATGCCTGTGCCGAGCGCGACGTGAAGGGTCTGTACGCGAAAGCCTTCTCGGGCGAGATCAAGGAGTTCACCGGCGTCTCCGATCCGTATGAGGCGCCCACGAGCCCGGAGCTTCGTGTCGACACCGAGTCGCTGACTCCCGAGGAGAGCGCCCAGCTCATCCTCGGCAAGCTCGCCGAGCTCGGCCTCGTCGAGGACGGGGTGCCCGCATGAGCCATGTCGTCGTGCCTGGCACCGGGACAGGTCTGATCGCGCCCCACGGGGGGACGCTCGTCGACCGCACGGGCGAGCGGCCGGATGACCTCGAATCGCTGGAGACGATCATGCTGACCTCGCGGGAGGTGTCTGACCTCGACATGCTCGCCTCCGGGGCTCTCTCGCCGCTTGAGGGCTTCATGCGCAAGGAGGACTATGAGCGCGTAGTCGCCGAGATGCGGCTCGCGAACGGCCTCCCCTGGGCCCTGCCGGTCTCCCTTGCGGTCGAGAAGGCACCGGAAGGCGATCGCGTCGCTCTCGCCGACGAGACGGGCCGTGGACTCGCGGTGCTGGAGGTCGACGAGGTCTACGAGTACGACAAGGAGCACGAGGCAGAGAACTGCTTCCGCACGACCGACGAGGCCCATCCCGGCGTCGCTCGGCTCTACGCGCAGCACCCCTTGTACCTCGCAGGGCGGGTCACGGTGTTCGACCGGCCCGAGCCGGACTTCCCCGAGCTCGCGCTGGATCCCGCGCAAACGCGGGCCGCGTTCTCCGATCGCGGCTGGCGGCGCGTCGTCGGCTTCCAGACCCGCAACCCGATCCACCGGGCGCACGAGTACCTGACGAAGGTAGCTCTCGAGACAGTCGACGGCCTCCTCATCCACCCGCTCGTCGGCGACACGAAATCCGACGACGTCCCGACCGCAACACGGGTCGAGTGCTACCGCGTGCTCCTCGACGGCTACTACCCGGAAGACCGGGTCGTGATCTCGGCCTTTCCGGCGGCGATGCGCTACGCGGGGCCTCGCGAGGCGATCTGGCATGCGATCTGCCGCAAGAACTACGGCTGCTCGCACTTCATCGTCGGCCGCGACCACGCCGGGGTCGGCGACTACTACGGCACGTACGACGCCCAGCTGATCTTCGACGAGTTCGACCCGCAGGAGCTTGGGATCGAGCCGATGTTCTTCGAGCACGCCTTCTGGTGCAAAGCCTGCGGCTCGATGGCGACCCCGAAGACCTGCCCGCACGGAGGCGACGACCACGTGTTCCTCTCCGGGACGAAGGTGCGCGAGCTGCTCGAGGCCGGCGAGTTGCCGCCCGTCGAGTTCTCGCGGCCCGTGGTCGCAAAGGTGCTGATCGACGCGTACAAGTGACCTGGCAGTTCTCGATCACGGGTCTGCTGATCGGGACCCTCGTCGGGCTGACCGGGATGGGCGGCGGCTCGCTGATGACGCCGATC
>JBGOSR010000084.1:0-8662 GCA_041476065.1 Gaiellaceae bacterium | reverse complement strand
GGGCCTGTTCCGGCTCGTCGCGATGGTGCAGGACGAGAGCCCGCTCGGCGAGGAAGAAGAACAGGAAGCCGGCGCCGACGAGCTCGGTCACCCGCCCGGAATTGCCGACTGTGTCGATCGCCTCGGGCAGGACGTCGAAGAGCGCGACCCCGACCACGACCCCGCCGGTGAGCGCGATCAGAGTCGTCAGCTCACGACGTAGCCGGAGCGCGACCGCGCCCCCGACGAGCGTCGAGACGACTGTCAGCGAGGCGAATGGGATGGCGATCCAGCTCACAGGCAGCGCTTGCAGGTTCCGTAGATCTCCAGCTCGTGCGACTCGGCTCGGAAGCCGTGCTGCCGGCTGAGCGCTCTCTGGCTAGGTGTGGCGCACAGCTCTGTGTCCTCGACCGAACCGCAGCTGAGGCAGACGAGGTGGTGGTGGTGCTTCGGGCTGCAGCGGACGTAGGCAGGACGCCCGTCACCCGAAAGCGCGTGCAGCGAACCGGTTCGACGGAGGAGCTCGAGGGTCCGATAGGTGGTGGCCAGTCCGAGCTGGGGCGAGGCACGTCGTGCGCGCTGGAAGAGCTCCAGAGCCGTAAAGCGACCGCTGGAGGCCTCGATCGCGTCGAGGACAGCCCGGCGCTGTGGTGTCAGGCGTGCCCGGGCGGGGAGCGCCAGTCCTTGATACGAGCTCTCTTGCCGACGTGCGCTCGCCACTGGCCGCCACTCTACTGAAAATGATTCTCACTCTCAAGCAGGCGGTGTGTATCCACAACTTTGCCTCGGACTGTCTCGTCGATGCCTGATAATGGTGGTCGTGGTTCGACTCGTTCCAGTCGCTCTCGGGCTCACGCTGCTCATCTGCTCCGTCGGTCCCGCCGGCGCGACCCGGTCCCAGATCGCGGCGACGGTTACGGCACGCGGTTTCGCTGTGCAAGTCGCGGTGCCGGGACAGACCGGGGGCTCTTCGGCGTCCGCGTCTGCGCCGCCCGATGCTGTCAGCGCAGGGGCTTCCTTCGCCTATCCGACCGACGGCTCTGTCGTCAGCACGGGCTCCGTGACATCGGGCGCCTTTGCGACCCCGGGCTCGTCTGCGAGCTCGAGCGCCTCCGCGGACATCTCGACGGTCAGCATCTTCGGCGGTGACGTCACCGCCGCAATGGTGACCGTCAAGGCGAAAGCCTCTGCCAACACGCACGCCTCGGCGGCGGATTCCGCGGGGTCGATCGTGACCGGGCTCGTCATCCAGGGTCAGCCGATCACTCCGGGCGCTGCGACCCAATTCCAGATTGGCGACTGGGGCTACGTCCTGACGCTCCAGGACGGGAAGACATCCCTCGACGATCCGGACACGCGTGGAGCACGGGCCTTCGTCACGGGCCTGCAGGTGCGGCTGACGGCCGATCACTACGGCCTGCCCGCGGGCACCGAGGTCATGATCGGCTACGCAGAGGCCCTGGCGAAGGTGGGCATCGCCGCGAAGCCCGAGAAGAGGCACAAGCTGGCCGCGCCTGCCAAGCCGAAGAACAAGAAGGCGGCGGCGGCGCACAAGCAGGTGCGGGGGCCCGGGGTTGGCCCGGAGGTCCCGAGCCTCACAGTGCGGCCGCCCCCCGACGTCACTCCGCGGCTGACCGCAGGTGGCTACGTCTTCCCCGTCTATGGCGCATCCTCGTTCGGGGACACGTTCGGTGCGCCACGGGGCGACATCGCCTCAGGCTGGCATCACGGCGAGGACATCTTCGGCTCGCTGGGCGCCCCGCTCCTTGCCGTTGCGGACGGCACGATCTTCTCGGTCGGCTGGAACACCGTCGGCGGCTACCGGCTCTGGTTGCGAGACCACGCCGGCAACGAGTTCTACTACGCGCATCTCTCGGCCTATTCGCCGTTCGCCGTCAACGGGCGTCAGGTGAAGGCCGGCACCGTGGTCGGCTTCATGGGCAACACGGGCGACGCCGTCAGCACCCCGTACCACCTGCACTTCGAGATCCATCCGGTCGGGCTCCTCTACCTCGGCTACGACGGTGCGGTCAAGCCGTATCCCTATCTCCAGGCGTGGAAGCATCTACAGGACGTCGAGTTCGCGCGCGTCGCGGGCTGGGCGCCGCCTGTCTCTGCCACGAGCAGCGCGCCGAAGCCCGGCGCGATCCTGCTCTCGTCTACGGACATCTCGACCGCCGACGGGCTGGACCCCGGCTCGCTTCAGCGCGCGCTCAAGCAGGCCGGCTCTTCCGACCGCTAGGCCCCTCGCTTCCCTGACCGGCGGTGGGCTCCCGCCGGGCAGAGCCCGGCTCCGCTCACCGCCTCGCGACGCGTCAGGAAACCGAGGGACACAACTTCCGGGCCGACATGGCCCACCGCGTTTGGCTTACTTGGAGTTTTCCTGGCGGTACTCGAACTCTTCGCCTTCGCCGAAGACCTTCTCCTGCAGCCAGCGGCGTGTTCCGGGCCCCGTGACGGGGTTGAAGAGGACGCCGAGAGCGATCCCGGTGAAGAGAAGCGTGGCGTTGCGGCCACCGTGCGAGTCTTTGCCCTGGACCCGGTCCGCCGCGTGGCGAAGGTCGTCGATCGCGTCGCGAAGCTGCTGCTGGATGTCCTTGTCCGTTGCGACCTTGGCCGCTGCGACGCCAAACGCGCGTCCGCCGAGCAGTTCCCCGTAGATGTCGCGTGCGGTCGCGATCGCGCTCTTGACGTCCTCGCGAACCTTTTCGTCTTTGAGGGCACGCTCGATGTACGGCCTCGCATCGCTCGCCCTGTCTCGTGCTCGATCCTGGAGTTTCGGCATGTCAAATTCCTTTCAATTCGTGTACCGGCGACTCTACCCGGCTTGCTGAGCCTCAAACGAGCTATCTGGCGGCCGCGGCCTTGCGCCCGGAAGAGATCGACCGGGCAGGCGCAGCCTTTGGCAGCGACCCGTCGAAAGCCACTTCGAGCACTTCCTGGATCCAGTCGACCGGGATGAACTCGAGCGCCTTGCGCGTCTCCTCGGGCAGTTCGTCGAGGTCGGGCTCGTTCTCACGCGGAAAGATCACCTTCGGGATCCCGGCCCGCTGAGCGGCAAGCACCTTCTCGCGGAGGCCGCCGATCGGCAGCACCTGCCCCGAGAGAGTCAGCTCGCCGGTCATCGCGACCTCTTCGGACACGGCCTTGCCGGTCGCCACCGAGGCGATCGCGGTCGCCATCGTGATCCCCGCCGAGGGCCCGTCCTTCGGCACAGCACCGGCGGGAACGTGGACGTGGACGTCGTTCTCGCCGAACCACTGCGGATCGATGCCGAGCTCGACCCCGTGTGTTCGCACCCAGGAATGAGCGGCCTGCGCGGACTCCTGCATGACCTCGCCGAGCTGCCCGGTCACCTTCAGCCGTCCGTCGCCGGGATATGCGGTCGCTTCGATGAAGAGGACGTCTCCGCCGACGGCGGTCACGGCGAGCCCCGTCGCGACGCCGGGCTCCGAGGTGCGCTTGCGCACGTCTGCAGCGAACCGGCGGGGCCCGAGCCATTCCTGGACGAGCTTCGCGTCCGCGCTCATGCGCTCGGTCCCGCCTTCGGCGATGCGACGCGCGGCCTTCCGGCAGACCGCGGCGATCTGCCGCTCCAGCTGGCGCACGCCGGCCTCTCGTGTGTACTCGCGGATGACCATCCGGAGCCCCTTCTCGGTGAAGGTGAGCTGGGAGCGCTTGAGGCCGTGCTCCTTGATCTGCTTCGGGACGAGGTACTTGCGGGCGATGCCGAGCTTCTCTTCCTCCGTGTAGCCCGAGAGCTGGATGACGTCCATCCGGTCGAGGAGCGCGTGCGGAATCGTGTCCAGCTGGTTCGCGGTGCAGATGAAGAGCACCTTCGAGAGGTCGAACGGGAGATCGAGATAGTGGTCGCGGAAGGTCGAGTGCTGCTCCGGATCGAGCACTTCGAGCATCGCGCTCGCCGGGTCGCCGCGGAAGTCGGCGCCCATCTTGTCGATCTCGTCGATCAGGAAGACCGGGTTCTTCGCCTCGGCGTCGCGGAGCGCACGGATGATCGTTCCCGGCATCGCTCCGATGTACGTGCGCCGGTGCCCGCGGATCTCCGCCTCGTCGCGAACTCCCCCGACTGAGATGCGGACGAACTTGCGACCGAGCGTGCGCGCGATCGAGTGGCCGAGCGACGTCTTGCCGACTCCAGGCGGCCCGACGAAGCAGAGGATCGGCCCCGAGAGGTCGTTCTTGAGCTTCGAGACCGCGAGGTACTCGATGATCCGCTCCTTGACCTTGTCCAGGTCGAAGTGGTCCTCGTCGAGGATCTTCCGCGCCTGCACGAGGTCGAGGTTGTCCTCGGTCGCCTGGTCCCAGGGGAGGCTGAGGATCCAGTCGACGTAGGTGCGGATCACGCCGTACTCGGCCGCTGCGGAGGGCAGCCGCTCGAGCCTGGCCAGCTCGCGGTCGATCGCCTTGCGCGCCTCCTCGGGCAGGCGCACCTCGGCGGCGCGCTCGCGCAGCTCGGCGAGCTCCGCCTGCTCGGGATCGCCCTCGCCGAGCTCCTCCTGGATCGCCTTCAGCTGCTGGCGGAGGAAGTACTCGCGCTGCGAGGACTCCATCTCGGACTGCACCTGGTTCTGGATCTTCGACCCGAGTTCCGCGACCTCGAGCTCGCGGTTCAGGATCACGAGCACGGCTCGCAGCCGCTTCTCGACCTCGTCCAGCTCGAGCAGTTGCTGCTTCTCCTCGGTCTTCAGCCGCAGCGTCGAGGCGACGAGGTGGCAGAGGGCGCTCGGCTCGTCGACGTTGGCCGCGGCCAGTGCGAGCTCCTCGGGCAGGTAGGGCATCAGCCCGATCAGCCGTGCGAACAGCGTCTGCACGTTCTGCGCCAGTGCCTTGGTCTCGGGCGATTCCACGTAGGCGTCAGGAACCTCCTCGAACTGGCCCACGAGGTAGGGGTCGTCCTCGACTCGGTTGACGAGCCGGATCCGGCGGATGCCCTGGACGAGAATGCGCAGCGAGCCGTCGGGGACGCGGATCATCTTCTGCACGACCGCAGCCGTACCGACCTCGTACAGGTCTTCCCAGCCCGGCTGCTCGACGTCCCGGTCCTTCGAGGCGACGAGCGCGATCAGGCGGTCGCGGGAGACGACGTCGTCTACGAGCCTGATCGACCGCTCTTGGCCGATCGCGAGCGGGAGCACGGAATCGGGGAAGACGACCGTGTCCTTGAGCGGCAGCACAGGCAGCATCGACGGAAGCTCGAGCTCATCGACGTCGAGCTGCTCCTCGAAGATGTCGGTCATCGGCCGTTCCTGATCTGGATCGTCACGCGCTCCGGCCCGGTCGGTTTCTTTGCGAGGGGCATGACGATGGTCAGGATCCCGCGCTTGTACGTCGCCTTTGATGCTGCGACGTCCACGTCCTCGCCCAGCGCCACCTGGCGTGTGAAGCGCCCGTAGTCGATCTCCATCTGCTGGTACATGCGACCCGCGGAACGCGGCCGGTGCCGCTCGCCGGCGACGACGAGGGTCCGCTCGTCTGCGTAGATCTGGATCTTCGACGGGTCGATACCGCCGAGGTCGACGACGACGGTAAGCGCAGCCGGCCGCTCTGTGCGGTAGCAGTCGATCTGCGGACGGAAGCCCCCACGCCTGCGGGTGAAGCGCGGGACCTGCCAGAGGTCCGCGAAGAGCTCCTCCATCTCGCCCCGAAGCCGGTCGATCGGGTCGTGTGCCATGGGCCGGATGGTAGCGGCGGCCACCCCCTTGACGGAGTGGCTAGTGTTCACTAACCTAGCCTGCGCTAACTGGGAATCGAGCTACTGGAGGAGCTGCATGGCGCGCTGGGCCCGATTGATGATCCGTTTCCGCTGGGCGGTACTGGCCGTCTGGCTCGTTGCGCTTCTCGCCGCCGGCGCGGCCTCGTCCGGCCTTTCGAACCTGCTGACGAATCGTTTCGCGCTCCCCGGATCCGAGAGCGAGAAGGCCGCGAACATCCTGAAGAACGACTTCGGCCAGAAGCCCGAGGGCTCGTTTTCGCTCGTCGTGAAGGGGCCTGCGGGATCCGCAGCGAAGCTCGTGCCAAAGGTGCGGTCCGCAGCCACGCGTGCGGCGGCCGAGCTTCCGACCGGCAAGGTGGCGAACGTTCGCGCCGTCTCCTCGGAAGTCGTGACGGCGACGATCGTCTCGCAGCTGCAGACCGCCGACGCGAAGATTCACACGGACGCGATGCGCAAGGCGGCGGGCCCGATCTCCGGCGCCGACGTCTACCTCACCGGCCAGTCGGCGATCGAGCACGACCTCGACCCGGTCCAGAACCACGACCTGCTGGTCGGCGAGCTGTTCATCGCGATCCCGATCGCGATGGTGATCCTGATCTACGTCTTCGGCTCGCTCGCCTTCCTGCTTCCCTTCCTGCTCGCCGCTGCCGCGATCCCGGTCACGCTCGGGCTCGTGTGGGTCTTCGCCCACTTCATGGACCTGTCGACGTATCTCCAGAACATGGTCATGCTGATCGGGCTCGGCATCGCGATCGACTACACGCTCCTCATGGTCTACCGCTACCGGGAAGAGCACCGCTCAGGGCGAAGCCGGGAGGAGGCCGTCGAGCGGACGATGGAGACCGCAGGCCGCGCTGTCCTGTTCAGCGGGACGGCGGTGGCCATCGGCTTGGCGCTCATGCTCTTCATGCCCGTTCCGTTCATGCGCGGCTTCGGGCTCGCCGGGCTGCTGATACCGCTCGTCTCGGTGCTCGCCGCGGTGACGCTGCTGCCCGCCCTCATGTACTGGCTCGAGGATCGACTCGACCGGGTGCGATTCATTCCGAAGCGACTCGCCGATCGGCGCGCCGACCCGGTCAACGGGTTCTGGCCGCGGCTCGCGCGCTGGATCATGCGGCGCCCGATCGTCGTTGCGACCGCAACGATCGCAGTGCTCCTCGCCGCGGCTGCACCGATCCTCTCGATGGACCTCACTCCCGGCTCGAACACTGGTGTTCCCCAGAACATCGAGGCGGTTCGGGGCCTGAACGTCCTTTCGACTGCGATCGGCGACGGCGCGATCGCGCCGACGGACATCGTCATCGACACCGGGCGTGCGAGCGGCGCGTCCGATCCCAAGCTGAGCCCCCCTCTCGATCGGCTGACGAGTCAGCTCCGAGGCGATGGAGAGGTTGCCGAGGTCGTCGCGCAGAGAGCCGACCCGACCGGCCGCTACCTTCACATTCAGGCCATCGGCAAGCACGACTACGGGATGCCCGAGAGCCAGGCGTTTGTCCGCCGGCTCCGGGACGTGATCGTGCCCGCATCTGCGTTCCCCGCCGGGGTCGACGTGCTTGCCGGCGGCGGCCCGGCCGGCGGCGTGGATTTCCTGGACATGACCTACGGAGCCTTCCCGTGGCTGATCCTGGCGGTCCTGCTCCTCACATACGGGCTCCTCGTGCGCGCGTTCCGGTCGCTCCTGCTTCCGCTGAAGGCGATCGTGATGAACATGCTGTCGATCGGGGCCGCCTACGGCCTGCTCGTGCTCGCCTTCAAGCTCGGCTGGGGCAAGCCGTTCGGTTTGCAGCAGTTCGACCAGATCGAGGGCTGGATCCCCGTGTTCCTGTTCGCGATGCTCTTCGGCCTCTCGATGGACTACGAAGTGTTCCTGGTCTCGCGCATGCGTGAGGAGTGGGACGACCAGAAGGACAACGTGCTTGCCGTGACGACCGGCCTCGCGAAGACCGGTCGGCTCGTGACGGCGGCGGGCGTGATCATGTTCGCGGCCTTCATGGGCTTCGTCGCGGGGTCGCTCGTCGGGCTCCAGCAGTTCGGCTTCGGCCTGGCGGCGGCGATCATCATCGACGTGTCGATCATTCGTGCGCTGCTCGTGCCGAGCATCATGAAGCTGTTCGGCCGCTGGAACTGGTGGCTGCCGGAGCGGGTCGCGCGGATCGCCCGTGTCGATGCCTCGCCGCTGGCGCGGAAAGGCACGCCGCAGCCGGCGCTGCGACCCGCCGGTCGCTGACAGGAGACCCTCCTACCGTACGATCACGCGGACATGAAGGGCGTCATCCTCGCCGGCGGCACCGGTAGCCGCCTCCATCCGCTGACGCGGATCACGAACAAGCACCTGCTGCCGATCTACGACCGGCCGATGATCACGTATGCGATCGAGGCCATCGTCTTAACCGGGATCAGCGAGCTCATGCTCGTGACCGGCGGCACGCATGCCGGAGAGTTCTTCCGGCTGCTCGGCGACGGCCACGAGCACGGCATCGACCGGCTTTCCTACGCCTACCAGGAGCGCGAGAGCGGCATCGCCGACGCGCTGGGCCTGGCGGAGCGGTTCGCGAGCGGCGACCGCATCCTCGTCATGCTCGCGGACAACATCTTCGAGCTATCGATCAAGCCGGCAATCGACAACTTCGAGCAGCAGGAGCGAGGGGCGCGGATCGTCCTCTCGAAGGTCGAGAACCCAGAGCACCTCCGCCACCTCGGCGTGGCCGAGCTCGACGGGGACCGTGTAACCCGGATCGTCGAGAAGCCCGAGCAGCCGCCGAGCGACTACGCCGTCACCGGGCTTTACTTCTACGACTCCTCGGTCTTCGAGTTCCTGCCCTCGCTCTCGCCCTCGGCCCGCGGAGAGCTCGAGATCACCGACGTCAACAACTGGTTCGTCGAGCAGGGGACGATGGAGTACGACGTGGCCGAGGGCTTCTGGGGAGACGCGGGCGAGTCGATCGACGC
>JBGOSR010000083.1:0-8703 GCA_041476065.1 Gaiellaceae bacterium | reverse complement strand
CGCGTAGAACGTTGAGACTGGAATGTGAACACGGTAGCCGACACCGCCGACAGCTCTTCGAACGCCGCGCCCGTGGTGTTGGCGATCACCCTCGCAAGGGTCGTCTTGCCGCTTCCCGGCGGTCCGTAGAGGATCGAGGAGCCGACGCGGTCCTCCCCGATCGCGAGGCGCAGGGCCGAGTGCTCGCCGAGGACCTGCTCCTGGCCCACGAAGTCGTCGAGTCGCTGAGGGCGCATGCGCATGGCCAGCGGAGCCGTGTCCGGCAGCCGTTCGTTGGCCGCATCGGCAAACAGGTTTCCCACAGCACAGAAGTATGCTTCTCGCGTGACGAGCCGCGACGCGACGGAGCTTCCGCCAGGCCACGGAGCGGGCACCGACGCGGACGACGAATTCGCGCCGATCCTTTCCGGCAGAGGTGCGAGCGACTACGAGCGGTACCTGCGCACGGACGAGCTCCTGTCGCTCCAGAAGACCCCGGAGGAGATGGCGCATCGGGACGAGCTCCTCTTCCAGACGGTGCACCAGTCCTCGGAGCTCTGGCTGAAGCTCGCCTCGTTCGAGGTCGAGACGGCGATCCGGCTCCTCCGCGAGCGGAAGCTGGCCGCTGCTCTCCGGCTGCTCCGCCGCGCGAACGACGCAGTCAAGACCGTGACCGCCTTCCTCGACATGCTCGAGCACATGTCGCCCTGGGAGTACACGCGTGGCGTTCGCCCTCTGCTCGGCCACGGCAGCGGCTTCGACTCGCCCGGCTGGAACGGCGTCCGGCGGGTCTCGCCGGAGCTTGGTGCCGTCTTCCATGAGCTGCGGCGCGAAGCAGGCCTGTCGGTGCTCGAGGTCTACACGCGCGGCCGAGAGCATGAAGACCTGTACCAGCTCGCCGAGCAGCTCATGGAGTGGGACGAGCGCGTCACGCTTTGGCGCAGCCGCCATCTCAAGGTCGTAGAGCGAATCATCGGCGGCGAGGTCGTGGGCACGCAGGGCACGCCGGTCGAGCTCCTCGCGGGCCTGATTCAGCACCGCTTCTACCCCGAGCTCTGGGACGTCCGCAACGAGCTGACCGAGCTCGCGAAGCTCGAAGACTGATCTTGGCGACGATCTCTCTGCGCGACGAGGCGACAGAGCTCCTGCAGGAGCTGATCCGGCTCGACACAGTGAATCCGCCGGGGAACGAGACGCTCGCAGCGGAAGTCCTGCGGGATTACCTCGTGGAGAGCGGTGTCTCGTGCGAGCTCTACGCAAAGGTGCCCGAGCGGGCCAACCTCGTAGCCAGGATTGCCGGTCGGGGCGACGGGCCGCGCCTCGCGCTCCTCTCGCACACCGACACGGTGCTCGCCGACCCTGCCGAGTGGCAGCTCGATCCGTGGTCGGGCGAGTTGCGCGACGGAGAGATCTGGGGTCGCGGCGCCCTCGACATGAAGGGCCAGGTCGCGGCCAGTGCGGTCGCGATCGCCTCGCTCGCCCGCGAGGGGTTCGAGCCGGCGGGTGACCTGATCTTCGTGGCAGCGGCTGACGAGGAGGTGGGCGTCGACTTCGGCCTCTCCTGGCTCTGCGCGGAGCACCCGGACGCGGTTCGGGCCGAGTATTCGCTGAACGAAGGCGCGGGCGACCGCGTTGAGTTCGGCGGACGGCCGTTCTACCTGGCGTCGACCGCCGAGAAGATGAGCTCGCCCTTCGTGCTCCGCGTGCGTGGGCGAAGCGGGCACGCGTCGATGCCGGGGATCGCCGACAACGCGCTCGTCAAGGCGGCCCGGCTCATCGAGCGGCTCGGCGAGTTCACGCCCGAGCCGCGACTCGAACCCGAGGTGGCCGCGCTGTTCGAGGCCGTCACGGGCGAACCGCCGGCCGGTGCGGCCGAGGTCGTCGCTCTCGCGCGGGCGGTCGACCCGATTGCGGGTGAGCTCGTCGAGCCGCTCGTCGGGATGACCGTCTCCCCGACGATGATCAGAGCCTCCGCCAAGCGGAATGTCATTCCGGCGCTCTGCGAGGTGACGGTCGACTG
Organism: Gaiellaceae bacterium; assembly: GCA_041476065.1. GTDB lineage: Bacteria > Actinomycetota > Thermoleophilia > Gaiellales > Gaiellaceae > VAXT01. Next base: position 6,704 of record JBGOSR010000083.1, on the reverse strand, counting down.
CCGGCTGCTCCCGGGGCAGACCCAGGCTGAGGCGGAGCACGCCGTGCGGGAACATCTCGGTGAGGGCGACTACGAGCTCGAGTGGATCGAGGGCCAGGGCGGGACCCGCTCGCCGATGGCAGGCCCGCTCTGGGACGCGATCGCATCGTGGGTGGCCGAGACGGAGCCGGGCGCCGCTGTCGCACCGATCTGCCTGTCGGGGTTCACGGACAGCCACTGGCTGCGCGAGGCGTTCGGAACCGTCGCCTACGGATTCTTTCCGATGCGCTACATGGATCCGCAGGTCGCAACGCGGCTCGTACATTCGGCCGACGAGCGCGTGCGGGTTGACGACCTCGAGCTCGGCGTCCAGTTCCTGCGCCATGCCGCTCGGGCGATGGGTGGCCAATAGGGGGTACGCGTCAGCGGCTGTCGAGTCGATAACCTCAAGGCGATGGCGGAAGAACCGATCAGGCTCGGCGGAATGGCCCTCTCGAACGGGGTCCTCGTGCACGGTCCGAACTCCTGGGCGTGCGCGATCCGCCACTCCGACGGACGGCTGGAGGTCGCATCCGACTTCAAGCGCTACCGATCTGCCGGGGTCACGAGCCCGCTCTTTCGCGGGCCTGCGCGGATTGCCGACGCGCTGGCGGTCCTGCCGGTGGTCCGGCGGCGGCTGCCGGCCGCCAAGCTCCCGTTCCAGCGCCCCCGCGTCCTGACCGCGATGATTGCCGGTGCCGCCGCCACCCAGTTTGCCCGCGGCTCGCGCCGCCTCGGCCCGGCGGCCCAGGAGGTCGTGGCGGCGATCGCGTCCCTCGCCCCGGCTGCGATCGCGCTTCGGAGCTCCGAGCTCGCCGCCTACCACGGGGCCGAGCACATCACGATCGGCACGTACGAGCACGGGGAGACGCGCGAGAAGGAGCACGAGCGCTGCGGCTCGCACCTCGTCGGGCCGCTGCTCGGGACGCTCGCCATCGGCAACGCGCTCGCCGCCCGCGCACCGGTGCAGTTCAGGGTCGCGGCGCGGGGGCTCGCTTCGCTCGGGGCACTCGCGGCATCGACCGAGATCTTCTCGTGGATGGTGCGAAACCCCGAGCATCCGGTCTCCAAGGCACTTGCACGGCCCGGGCACGAGCTCCAGCATCGCCTCGCGACCGCGGAGCCGACTGCGGCCCAGCTCGAGGTGGCCGAAGCCGCCCTCGCTGCCTGCCTCGAGCTCGAACATGGCCACCAGGACTAGGGCGAAGCGGCTCCCGGCTGAGATCTTCGACCTTCCGGTCGAGAAGATGCGCGACGGCTACTACGCCGATGCATATTTCAACCACGCGCGCGCAGCGCTGCTGCAGGACGGCCGTCGCCCGCGAGTCGTGATGCAGGTGTTTCAGAAGAACCACTCGTACCTGGGCGGGATGGACGAGACGATCGCGGTGCTCAAACTCTGCTCGCACGACTGGGAGCAACTGACCGTGCACGCGCTCTATGACGGCGACCGCGTCGAGCCCTACGAGACTGTGATGCACATCGAGGGCGACTACACGCTCTTTGCGCACCTCGAGACGGTGTATCTCGGCACGCTCGCCCGCCGGACGCTGATCACGACGAACGTCGTCCGCGTGCTCGAGGCTGCGAGGGGCAAGCCGATCATCTTCATGCCAGCCCGTCACGACCACCATCGCGTGCAGACCGGTGACGGCTACGCGGCATATGTCGCCGGGCAGGTCGTTGGCGCGCCGGTCGGTGTGACGACGGACGAGCAGGCATCGTGGTGGGGCGGCAAGGGCGTCGGGACCGTTCCGCATTCGCTCATCTCGTCGTACGGTGGCAACACCGTCCTCGCGGCGACGAAGTTCGCGGAGTGGGCTCCGGAGGACCTGAACGTGACGGTGCTCGTGGACTTCGAGAACGACTCTGTCCGGACAGCGCTCGAGGTGGCGCGTGCGCTCGGCCCGCGCCTCTGGGGCGTGCGGCTCGACACGTCCGAGAGCCTCGTCGATCGGGCCCTGTGGGAGGAGATGGGCGACTTCAAGCCGAGCGGTGTCAACGAGCGGCTCGTGCGCAAGGTTCGGGACGCCCTCGACACCGACGGCTTCGAGCACGTGAAGATCGTCGCCTCGGGCGGGTTCACCGTCGAGAAGATTCTCGAGTTCGAGCGGAACGGTGTGCCCGTGGACGCGTACGGCGTGGGCTCGTCGCTGATCCGCGGCCAGAATGACTTCACGGCGGACGTGGTCATGGCGGACGGCCGCCCGTCTGCGAAGGTCGGCCGTCATTTCCGGCCGAGCCCCCGTCTCGAACGTGTCACGTAGGCCGGTTCCCACGGCCTCCTCCCCGATGCGATCGTATCGGGGAACTTCGCGCTCGTGGGTGTCGGCTCCGTGACGAAAGCGAACAGCGGTGTCGTGCTCTGGGACGTCGACACCCAGGTCGACTTCATGCTCCCGACGGGGAAGCTCTACGTTCCCGGTGCGGAGGAGACGGCACCCGCGATGAGGCGGCTCGTCGATGCTGCCCGAGAGGCCGGGATCGTCCACGTCGCCTCAGCGGACGACCACGAGCTCACCGACCCGGAGATCTCCGTCGATCCGGACTTCCAGAACACGTACCCGCCGCACTGCCTGCGAGGGACACGAGGAGCCCGGAAGATCGCCGAGACCGAGCAGGCCAATCCATTCCCCTTCTCCCTCGTGCCCTACCCGCCGGGCCTCGTGCCCGATCTCGTCTCGGAGCACCGGGAGATCCTGCTCCTGAAGAAGAACTTCAACGTCTTCACGAACCCGAACACCGACCCGCTTCTCGATGCGCTCGACCCGGCCGAGATCGTCGTCTTCGGAGTCGCGACCGACGTGTGCGACGACGCGGCGATCCGCGGCTTCCTCCTGCGCGGCCGTCGCGTCCGCTTCGTCGAGGACGCGGCGCGCGGCCTGGATGAGACGCGGGTGACGGCCTGCACCGCGGCCTGGCGAGAGGCCGGCGTCGAGTTCACGACGACCGCCGACGTCGTCGCTTCGCTCGCGTAACTACAGCTCCGGCGCCCGAATGCCGATTAACAGCTCTGGATGCCGGACGTGGGCCATCTTCTGAGCCAGGTGGGCCAGATCGCACTGATCTGGTTCCCGCTGCTGATGTTCGGGCTCATCATCTACCTGCTCTGGCGCACCCTCCAGGTGATGCCGCGGGTGAAGCCGAAGCACGTGCACGCGACGTCGAAGTCGTCCGTCACCTGGGACGAGGTCGCCGGACTGGAAGAGGCTCGCGCCGAGATGGAGGAGATCGTCGACTTCCTCCGTGACTCGAAGCGCTTCGCCCGCCTTGGCGCACGAGTGCCGAAGGGCATCCTCCTCTATGGCCCGCCAGGCACCGGCAAGACGCTGCTCGCAAAGGCCGTCGCGCACGAGTCCGGCGCGAGCTTCTACTCGCAGAGCGCATCGGCGTTCGTCGAGATGTTCGCCGGCCTCGGGGCGGCCCGCATCCGCAAGCTCTTCGAAGACGCGCGCAAAGCCGCTCCGGCGATCGTCTTCATCGACGAGCTGGACGCCGTCGGCACCGCGCGCACCGGGCACGGGTTCAACCGCGAGCAGGACCAGACGCTGAACCAGCTGCTCGTCGAGCTCGACGGCTTCAACAACCGTGAGCAGGTGATCGTCATGGCCGCCTCTAACCGGCTCCAGGATCTCGACCCGGCTCTTCTGCGTCCGGGCCGTTTCGATCGCCAGGTTCTCGTGTCGCCGCCCGACCTTGCCGGCCGCGAGGCGATCCTGCAAGTGCACACGCGCGGCAAGCCACTCGCTGCCGACGTCGACATCACCGCGGTCGCCCGCCAGACTGCGGGTCTCACCGGGGCCGACCTCGCGAACATCGCCAACGAGGCGGCGATCTTCGCGGGCCGCGATAACAAGCAATTCATTCACCAGCGCCATTTCGACGACGCCCTGGAACGCATCATCGCGGGGCTCCAGCAGCGGAAGGTCATGTCCGAGAAGGAGAAGCGAATCCTCGCCTACCACGAGGGTGGCCACGCGCTCATGTCGCACCTGATGGGCGAGGGCTTCCCCGTTCACAAGGCGACGATCGTGCCGCGCGGCAACGCCCTCGGCTACACGTACAACCTGCCCGAGGAGGAGCGCTTCCTGCACACGCGGGAAGAGTTCATCGACTGGATGAAGATCGCGCTTGCGGGCCGCGCCGCCGAGCAGGTCGTCTTCGGCCGCGTCACGAACGGCGCCGCGAACGACCTCGAGAAGGTGACCGAGCTGGCACGGGCGATGGTCTTCGAGTACGGGATGTCGCAGGGCGTCGTCTCGAGGACGATGCGTGCTGACAACTACGCGCTCTCAGAGGAGACGAAACGCGTGCGCGACCAGGAGCAGGCCCGCCTGACCGACGACGCCTACCTGGAGGCTGTCCGGCTGATCACCAAGCACCGGGCCGCTCTCGATCGACTCGCCGGCGCGCTGCTCGAGAAGGAGACGCTCGTCCGCGACGAGATGGTCGCCATGCTCGCGGACGTCGAGCCCGAGTCCAGTGCGAGCGACATGGTGGGTCGCGTCGTTCCGCTGAAGCGGATCGAAGAGAAGGCCCCCGAGGGGTCAGGCACCTAGCAACGGCTACGATCTTCTCGCGTGCAGGCGAAGGGGATCCACCATCTTGGAGTGGCCGTCGAGGATCTCGACGACGCCCTCGACACATATCGACGTCTTTTCGGCGCCGAGGTCGAGCGCCGCGACACGATGGCCGAGCAGGGCGTGGAGGCGGCGGCCGTGCGCGTCGGTGACAGCCGCGTCGAGCTGCTCACACCGCTCGGGGATGAGACTCCCGTCGGAAAGTTCCTCGCGAGCCGTGGGCCGGGGATGCACCACGTCGCGTACGAGGTGAGCGATCTTCAGCGCGAGCTGGAAGGGCTTGCCGAGCAAGGCGTCGAGCTGATCGACGAGGAGCCGCACCGGGGGCTTTTCGGGCTCGAGGTCGCCTTCGTGCACCCGGACTCCATGCACGGGGTCCTCGCGGAGCTGGTAGCGAGTGGCTGACGCCCAGCGCGTCCGGATCGAAATCGGCTTCGACGGCGGTCAGGTCATGAGCGCGCACGTCGAGGCTGCGACTGCGGACGAGCTGGAGCAGTCGCTGACGGGCGGAGCCGGCAGCTTCCAGCTCGAGGCGGAGGACGGCCGGTACACGATCGCTCTCGCCAGGATCGTCTACGTCAAGCGCTTTTCCCGCGAAGGCCGGGTCGGGTTCAGCGGCATCTGAGGTACGGGACGCGCCCATCAGGGCATTTCCCTTGATCCTCGGCAAGACGGGGGGCTGTGAAGTCCCTTCGGCACCGAGGTCTGGCCTCGCTGCAGAAGCACGTCGTCCGCTCATCAGCGTGACGCAGAGTTGGCACGAAGCCGGCACCCACGCGTGCGTTTTTCGTCGCTAGAATCGCAGTGGGGAGGAGGTCGGCGGTACCGTCTTTAGACGTGCCGCTCGACGTTGGTCTCGTCGGCTTGCCGGGATCCGGTAAGACGTCGCTCTTCACGGCCCTGACCGGGGTCGCCGGCGGCGCGTACGGGAAGGAGCACGTCGGCATCGCGCCGATCCCGGACGAGCGTCTCGAACCGCTCGCGGCGATCGAGCATTCGGCGAAGACGACACCCGCGACGATCCGCGTGGTCGACCCGCCGGGGTTGAGCCCCGCCGTCCTGGGCGAGCTCAGGAAGGCCGACGCGCTGATCGCCGTCGTCGCCAACTTCAACTCCGACTCCGATCCCGACCGTGACCGGGAGGAGCTCGAGCTCGAGCTCGTCGTCGCCGATCGCGACCACGTCGAAAAGCGTCTTGAGCGGGTCCGCTCGCAAGCGAAGTCCGGGGACCCTCAGCTTCGGAAGGAGGTCGAGGAGCTCGAGCGCGTGCTCGCGCACGTCGAAGGCGGCAGCCCGCTCAGCTCGTACCCCGGCACGCTGCCGGCGGCACTCGAGCCCCTCACGACGAAGCCGCTCATCCCGCTCGTCAACGGCGCAGGAGGATTCGATCTGAAGCTCGAAGCCGAGCTCGCCGAGCTTTCCCCCGAGGACGCATCCCAGTTCCGGGACGGCCCCGCGAGCTTCGAGACGGTCCTCGCCGGGATCTTCGAGGCGGTTGGCCTGATTGTCTTCTTCACCGCGGGCGACACCGAGACCCGCGCTTGGACACTTCGTCGAGGGCAGACCGCGCTCGAGGCCGCTGCGACGATTCACACCGACATCGCGCGCGGCTTCATCCGCTGCGAAGTGATCGCGGGGCGCGACCTCGTCGAGGCGGGAAGTCGCGCCGAGGCCGCCCGCCGCGGCCTCCAGCGTCTCGAGGGCAAGGACTACGTCGTCGCGGACGGTGACGTGATCAACGTGCGCTTCAACGTCTGATCGCTAGCAGCAGCCACCGCAGCAGCCAGAGCCGCCCTCGCAGCACGCTATGCCTGTCATTGCCTCCTCCTTTCATCGAAAGACATCGGGATTATGTACTAGACGCAGGGTAGACTCCCGTCCATGTCGAATCTTCTCTCTCCGCTTTCTAAGCCCCTTCAGGCGGCCAGCAACGTCAGCACGATCTATTGGTTTGTCGTGTTAGCCGCCGGTCTGCTGGGTATCGCCGGGTTCTGGGCAAGGGTGCTCTTCCTTGTCGCCCTCTTGGTCCTAGCCATTGGGGTTCTCGGCGTGATCCGCACGTATCACGGTACGCCCAGCTCGTCCGACGAAGCCCAGCGAGAACGT
>JBGOSR010000082.1:0-8755 GCA_041476065.1 Gaiellaceae bacterium | reverse complement strand
GACGGGCCGGACGTTGTACATCCTCGACGAGCCGACGACGGGATTGCATTTCGCCGACATCGAGAAGCTGCTCGAGGTGCTGCAGCGGCTCGTCGACTCGGGCAACACGGTGCTCGTGATCGAGCACAACCTCGACGTGATCAAGCAGGCCGACTGGATCATCGACCTCGGCCCGGAGGGCGGCGAAGCCGGGGGCGAGGTGCTGGCGACCGGCACGCCCGAGCAGGTGGCCGTGGTCGACGAGTCGGCGACCGGTCGTTACCTGCGCGACGTACTTCCGAAGAAATCCGCCCCGAGGAAAGCGGCAGCAGCCGCCTAACCCACGCAGTTCGCGAGAGTCGCCAGTGCGGCGAGGGCTGCCGGAACGAGGAAGGCCAGGGCTCCGAGGCTTGCGGCGAGGACGAGCCCAGATCGGCGTCCGGCCGGAGCGCCGAGATAGACGTTGGCTCCGACCGCCAGCACGGTCAGCGTGGGGACACCAAGCACGGCGAGGAGTTGATCGCCGCTCTCGCAGGAGGCTTTCGCGGCCAGAATGGGAGCAAGAACGAGGCCGGCGAGCAACGAGACGCAGGCGATCCCGGCGTGAAGGACGTCTCGTTTCATCGGCCGAGAGGGAAGTGCTCGCTGCTTCGCCATTTCCCTGAGGCGTCCTCGACGAGCAGCGTCACCCTTTTCGCCTGGGCCTCGATCGGTAGATGGGGAGTGAGTGCCGCCTCAATCTCGTCCTTGAGCGCTTCGTCGGCTATGGCGACAGTGAGATGCGGGATCACGTCGTCGTGGATCCCCTCGTACGGCGGATAGGCGGGGTACCGCTCGAAGATCGATTCGGTCAGTTCGCGGAAGGGCTTGTCCGGCTCCGGCGCGAGCCACGCGACCTCGGGGAAGCGGGCGACCCGCGGCAGTGAGTACTCGAAGTGCCGGTGCGACGCGAACAGGTCGCGCAGGTCGGTCAGGAGCCGATCGTCCACGTCCTCCGCAGTCACGAATGGAGACAGGAGCGTGACGTGGGCGGGGACTCCGATGCTCGCGTTGTCATACCGGAGGCGCCACTCGTGGACGAGCGGCTCGGCCTCGGGAACGGCGACGATTAGCGCGGTCCGCGGCACGCGGCACAGGCTACGCTCACGCGGTGAGTGCCGCGCCCGAACCGGAGGTCTTGCTCCAGCGCGAATGGTGGCGGCGGGCGCTCTCGATCTTTCGCAGCCCGGGCGTCGCCTTCGGCGCACTCCGCGACGACTCGGACCAGGCCGCCGAGGCCCGGCAAGAGCCGGTGCTCGCGATGATCCTCCTGGCCGGCGTCGCGGGCGTCCTGTCGACGTCACTGGCTGGGCGGGTGCTCGACGATCCCGTTTTCGGAGGGTCCTTCTTCGCGGTCCTGGCCTGGGCGTTTCTCGGCGGTGCCGTCTACGCGATCGTCGTCTTCTGGCTGGGCGGGCTGATGGTTCACGCCTTGAGCCGCGGCTTCGGCGGGTCTAGTTCCTATCGCCAGGCGCGCCACATCGTCGCCTTGTCAGCTGCGCCGCTCGCGCTCTCGCTTCTTCTCGTCTGGCCTGTGCGGCTCGCGATTTACGGAGGCGACGTCTTCCGCGCGGGAGGCTCCGACTCGGGCGTCGGCGACAAGATCTTCGAAGGGCTCGTCGTCGTCTCGTTCGCCTGGACGATCGTTCTCATCGTCATCGGCGTCCGGATCGTCAGCGGCGTGTCCCGGCCGCGCCGCCGCTGAAGCTCTCGAGCTCCTCGTCGGACATCTCGTACGTGTGCTCGTCGTCGGGGAATGTGCCCGCCCGAACGTCTGCCGCGTAGGCCTCGAGGGCATCGCGGATCTCTCGCGAGAGGCTCGCGTAGCGCTTCACGAAACGGGGGAGATGGCCTTCGGTCAGGCCGAGCAGGTCGTGGTAGACGAGCACCTGTCCATCAGTCTCTCGACCTGCGCCGATTCCGATCGTCGGCACGGACAGGCGACGGGTGACCTCGGCCGCGACAGGTGAGGGAACGGCCTCGAGCACGACCGAGAAGGCGCCGGCCTCCTCGAGCTCGAGTGCGTCCTCGACGAGCTGCCGGCCGGCCTTCGCCGTCTTGCCCTGGGTCTTGAACCCGCCGAGCATCGTCGCCGACTGCGGCGTCAAGCCGACGTGGCCCATGACCGGGATCCCGGCCCCGACGATCGAGCGGACGCGCGACACCGACGGGCCCGCGCCTTCGAGCTTCACAGCATCGGCGCCGGCTTCCTTGACGAAGCGGATCGCATTCTCGACCGCCTTCTCGTCCGAGACCTGGAACGAGCCGAACGGCATGTCGCCGACAACGATCGGGTGCCGCGCCGCACGCGAGACCGTCCTCGTCAGGAACAGCATCTCGTCCATCGTCACCGGAACCGTCGTTCCTTCGTGACCGAGCACGACCATCGCGGCGGTGTCGCCGACGAGGATGACGTCCACACCGGCGTCTTCGGCGAACCGCGCTCCGGGCGCGTCGTAGGCGGTGACCATGACGATCTTCTGGCCGCGCCGCTTCATCTCGTTCAGCTCTGGGAGCGCCAGCTTGCCCTTCGGCGGCGTGCTCATCGTTGTTCTCCCTTCTTTGCACGCCCGAGCCAGGATGAATCCTGGCGCGGGAGATCTAGAACGACGTTGTCGATCAAGCGTGTGTCTCCGACGCGTACGGCGGCCGCGAGAACGTTCTGGCCGTCGAGCTCTGCGACCTCGACGTAGTCGACGTCCAGGCCACGCAGGAGCTCACGCGCCGCGGCCGGATCCTTTGTCGCGAGCGCTTGCGGCAGGGCCCGTGCCGCCTCGCGTTCATCTGCGGAGAGGTACGCGTTCCGTGTCGAGAGCGCGAGCCCGTCCTCGTCGCGAATCGTCGGGAGGACGCGGATCTCGACGTCGAGGTTCAGGTCTGCCACGACCCGCTTCACGACGGCGGCCTGCTGTGCGTCCTTCTGTCCGAAGTAGGCGCGGCGAGGGCGGACGATGTTGAAGAGCTTGCAACAGACTGTTGCAACCCCTCGGAAGTGCCCGGGCCGAAACTCGCCTTCGAGCCGGCTCCCGAGGTCCTCGACATCGATCCAGGTCTGGTACTCCGCCGGATACATCTCCTCGGCGGACGGCGCGAAGAGAAAGTCGACACCGGCCTCGTCGGCGACCCGCAGGTCTCGTTCCTCGTCGCGCGGATAGCGGGCGAGGTCCTCGGTCGGCCCGAACTGCGCCGGGTTGACGAAGATGCTCGCGACGACGACATCGTTCTCTTGTCGAGCAGCCGCAAACAGGGAGAGATGCCCTTCGTGCAATGCGCCCATCGTCGGGACGAGCCCAACTGGAGGGACAGTCCCCGCCGAGGGACTGTCCCTCCGAGGGGACAGTCCCTCGTGGAGGTCGGCGATGGTGCGGACGACCCTCATCTCGCGGCCAGCTCCGTGGTCGCATCGGCAAGGGCGCGATAGAGAGGCTCGACCTGCGGGCTCCGCTCGTGGATCGCCGCGAGGTGCGCCTCGACTGTCTCCCAGTCGCCGCGCTCGATCGGGCCGGTCAGCTCGAAGTCGTTCTCGATCACGCGTCGCATCAGCGGGAGGAGCGCCCCCGGCGGTGCGCCGGAAGCCTCGGCCAGGTCGGCAGCGGCACGATGGAGCGTGACGAGGAAGTTCGAGGCGACGACTGCGCCGGCGTGGTAGAGGGCTCGCTCCGTGTCCTCGAGTTCGAATGGATCGAGGCCGAGCTCCAGGGCGAGCCAAAAGCCGATCTCGCGCGCCTCGTCGCTCTCGGCGGTCACGGCCGCGTAAGCGCCGTCGAGCTGCTCGGGCCCTCGCGCGCGCGTGAAGCTCTGCAGCGGATGCAGGCCGAAACGGCGCTCGTGCGGCGCGAGAGCTGTCAGCGGAGTCGCGCCGCTCGTATGCGCGATCCAGGGGCCGGGCTCGACCGCCCGGGCGACCTCCGCGATCGTGCGGTCCGGCACGCAGAGCAGCACGAGCTCGGCCTCGTCCTCTCTCAGCACGAAGCCACGCTCGCGCAGCCGTCCTGCGACAGCGGAGCCCACTCGGCCGGAGCCGACGATGCGGATGTTTTCGACCAACAAGAGCTCCAGTTCCGTAGCGGATACCGGGCACACGCAGTCTAGCTCCTGGTTGGCTCGATCGAGTGACGGTGAACGGGGGAGAGAGCAACACGCGGTCGCTGCCGATACCAGCCGTGGCGTAAGGGGAGCACGGCCCGTGCAAGCGGCCCAGCCGGGCAACGAGAGGACAGAGACCCTATGAAGAGGTTTTTCGTGTTTGGCGCGTTGGCAGTCGTCGCCGTGATGGTCACGGGCACCGCCAGTGCGGCGAGTTTCAAAGGCACCGTCATGGCGAAGGACGCGAAGCGCAAAGCGCTCGTCGTCGCCTCGCCGTCCACCGTCCGAACGGTGCGCGCACCCCGAGGGTTCGCCGCCTTCCACGTCGGCCAGCGCATCTCGTTCACGGCCGCAAAGCGCTCGGACGGCACATATCTCGCGCGGGCGATCCGCGCTTCAGGACGCGCCAAGCGTGTGCACTTCGGCGCCGTCGTCGTCAGGTCCGAAGCCTCTCGTTTGATTGTCACCGCAGGCGGTAGCGTCTTCGCCCTCCGCCTGCGTGGTCCAGCCACGCTGGGCATGCGCAGCGACGGTCTCGAGGCGGGCGACAAGGTCGATGTCGACGCCGACGTCAAGGGCGACCACATCGAGGCGAGCGGCGACCACGTCGATCAGACGGGACACGTCGAGATGCTCGTTCTCGAGGGGATCTTCCTGTTCCCCAAGGACGACGGCTTCGACCTCGCAGTCGTCCACCGCGGGCTCGTGCACGTGTCGGTACCGACCGGCATGGTGCTTCCGGACTTCAAGTCCGGCGATGAGATCCACGTCGTCGTGACCGTAAGCGCTGCCGGCAATTTCAGCTTCGTCAAGGGCCAGGGCGAGGGCGACGGCAAGGGGAAAGGCGAACACGCCGCAGAGGGCTTTGCCACGGGGCCGCTCGTCGAGCTTTCCGCTTTCTCGGTCGGCGTCAAGCGGGAGAACGGTGAGGTGTTCCGTTGTGGAGTGCCGGCCGGGCTCGATCTCTCCGTCTTTGCCCTCGGCGAGACCGTGAAGCTCTACTGCGCGCTGCGCGATGGCCAGATGGTCATGCTGAAGCTCTATTCGGACCACGCCGGAGTTGGGGCTGACGGCAGGGGCGAGGTCATGCTCGAGGGAGTGCTGACGGAGGCATCCGCGGATGCCGCTGCGCTCAGCCTCGGTGACAACTCGTTCCGCTGCGTGAACGCCTCGCACCTCGATCTAAGCCCCTTCGTCCTGGGCGAGCATGCACTGATGGGCTGCCACCTGGCCGACGGCCAATGGCGCCTCTTCAAGCTGCAGAACGACCGGGCCTCTGTGAATGCGGGCTCGGAAGCCGACAACGAACTGACCATCTACGGAGTCATCGCCGAGCGTTCGACCTCGCTCGTCGTCCGACGCGACGACGGACTTTCGAAGGCGTGCGCCATCCCCGCCGTGATGGACCTCCAGGGGTTCCGGATGGGCGAGCGCGTGAAGATGCACTGCCACCTCGTGTCGGGCAGCTTTGTTCTCGTCGAGCTCTACTCGGAGAACGCGTTCGCCAAGGACGACGGCAGCGCCGAGTTCACGTCGTACGGCACGATCGTCTCGAAGGGCGAGAACCTCGTCGTGCAGCGTGAGGACCATTCGCTCGTCACGTGCCGGGTTCCGACCGGCGCGAACCTTGATGCGTTCCCCGAAGGGACGCTCGTGAAAGTGCACTGCAACCGGCACGAGGGCGTCTTCTCGCTGGCCGAGCTCCAGTCGGAGACCGCCCACATCGTTCTCGGGCCCTAGCGGCTCGAGTCGAGCGCGAGGCCGGCCCCTTCTCCGAGGGGCCGGCTGCTCGCGTTTGCGATGCGTCCGGGTGCGCGCCTAGACTCTCGCGGCGATGCCGATCTACGAGTACGTGTGCATGGAGTGCGAGTCGCACTTCGAGGAGCTCGTCCGCAACGGGGAAGCCGTCGCGTGTCCGGATTGCGACGCCTCGAACGTCCGCAAGCAGTTCTCCGTGTTTGCGACTCACGGCACCGCCGAGCAGCCCAGCTACGGCGGACCGATGCCGTCCGGCGGCGGTTGTTGCGGCGGGAGCTGTGGCTGCAGTTGAACTAAACGCCTACGCCGCGGAGATCGCGGACTGCACGCGCTGTCGGCTGGCCGAGGGTCGGACGCAGGTCGTCTTCGGAGTCGGCAACCCGGAGGCGGACCTGATGTTCGTCGGCGAGGCTCCGGGCTTCCACGAGGACAAGCAGGGCTACCCGTTCGTCGGCCAGGCGGGGAAGCTCCTCGACCAGCTGCTGGGCGGGATCGGCCTGTCTCGGGAGGACGTGTACATCGCGAACGTGATCAAGTGTCGCCCTCCCGGCAACCGGGACCCGCAGCAGGACGAGATCGAAGCCTGTGAGAGCCACCTTTTCCGGCAGGTCGGGCTGATCGAGCCGAGGCTCGTCGGAACCCTCGGCAACTTTGCGACGAAACTGCTCTCGGGCAAGCAGCTCGGCATCACGCGCGTCCACGGCCAGGAGCAGAAGGTCACCCTCGGAGGCAGGCCGGTCCTTCTCTATCCGCTCTACCATCCGGCCGCTGCGCTCTACACCCCCGCGATGCTGAAGGTCCTCCAGGAGGACTTCGCGAGGATCCCCGAGCTCCTCGGCCACGTCGCCGAGCCGGTTCCAGAGCCCGAGCCTCTGCTCGTCGCCGAGCCTACCGTGCAGCTCGGCCTCTTCTAGGAAACCCTCCTAAGCTGGCCCACATGGAGCACGAGTCGTCCTCGCCGGAGGAGACCGAAAGCATTGCGCGGTCGCTCGCGGCGGAGCTGAGGCCCGGAGACGTCGTCACCGTCTCCGGCGAGCTCGGGTCGGGAAAGACGACGTTCGTGCGCGGAGCCTGCCGCGCGCTCGGGGTCGAGGGGCCCGTGACGAGCCCCACCTTCACCATCGGGCATCGGTACCGTGGAAGCGTGGACGTGTCCCACCTCGACCTGTACAGGTTCGAGAGCGTCTCACCGGCCGAGTGGGGCGACCTCGAGCCCTACTTCGACGGAGCCGTGTGCTTCGTGGAGTGGCCCGAGGCTGCTGGTGACGCGCTCCCCTCGCCGCGCTTTCGCGTCGTCTTGCGGCATGCGGGGGGAGACCGCAGGATGATCGAGGTCGAGAATGCTGACCCTCGCGTTTGACACGGCTACGAATGTCGCAACGAGCGCCCTCGTCGAGGACGGAGTGACCCTGGGGGAGCGCGTCGGGCTGCCGGTGAGCCTCCTCGAGGACGTGAACGAGCTGTTCGTCCACGCGGATGCGCAGCCCACGGAGCTGGGCCGCATCGTCGCGGGCACCGGGCCGGGCAGCTTCACGAGCCTGCGCATGGGCCTCGCCGCTGCGCGCGCGCTCGCGCTCGCCCTCGACGTGCGGGTCGCCGGAGTCCCGACGCTCGAAGCGCTGGCCTTCGGTGCCCCCGGCGCGCTGCCGGTAATCGACGCCCGCCGCGGCGAGGTCTTCACGCTGCTCGAGGGCGAGCCTGTAGCAATCAGCCCTGACCGACTTAGCAACAGTCTGTTGCAAGACCGGATTTGTGTCGGAGACGGTGCTGTTCGGTATCGCGAGGCGCTCGAGGCGGTCGGTGCCGAGATTCCGCCCGACGAGAGCGACCTGCACGTCCCGCGGGCGGCGTTGCATGCCCGGCTCGCGCGTGACTTCGGGCCGGCGGAGCTCGTCGAGCCGATCTACGTCCGCGCTCCCGATGCCGACCGGGTGCTCGAGCAATGATCGAGTACCGCAAGTTGAAGCTTCGGGACCTGAACTCGATCGAGGAGATCGAGCGCAGCTCCTACCCGACGCCGTGGTCGCGCTCGATGTTCGCAGGCGAGCTCGCCAAGCCGTCCTCGATCTGTCTCGGTGCCGTCGACGCCGCGCGGAACGAGCTCGTGGGCTACCTGATCATCTCCCGCTACGTCGACGCCTGGCACGTGATGAACGTCGCGGTCGCCGACTCCTATCGCCGGCGCGGGGTCGCGACCGGCCTGATGGTGCGCCTGTTCGAGGTCACCTCGAGGGACGGGCGCCGTGGATACACGCTCGAGGTGCGCGTCTCCAACCAGGCCGCGATCCGGCTCTACGAGCAGCTCGGCTTCAAGGCGCGAGGGATCCGGCGCGCTTACTACACGGATAACCGTGAAGACGCGCTGATCATGTGGAAAGACCCGGTTCGCGAGCCGGCGAGCGCGTGATCCTCGGGCTCGAGACCTCGTGTGACGAGACCGCGGCGGCGCTCGTCACCGAAGACGGGGAGATCCTCGCCAGTGTCGTCTCCTCGCAGGCAGAGCTACACGCGCGCTACGGAGGGGTCGTCCCGGAGGTCGCCTCGCGCCGGCATCTCGAGCTCGTTACCCCGGTCGTCCGCGAGGCGTTCGGGCAGGCCATGTTGAGCCTCGCCGACATCGACCGCGTTGCCGTCACCCGCGGCCCCGGTTTGATCGGGGCGCTCCTGGTCGGCCTCTCTTCCGCCAAGGCGCTCGCGTGGGCGTTGCGGCTCCCGCTGGTGCCGGTCGACCACCTGCACGGGCACGTGGCCTCGCTCTTTCTCCAGCCCGACCCCGTCGAGCCGCCGTTCCTCTGCCTGCTTGCGAGCGGCGGCAATACGCTCTTGCTCGACGTACAGGACCACGGCGGCTACCGCATCGTCGGCACGACGCTGGACGATGCGGCCGGCGAGG
>JBGOSR010000081.1:0-8914 GCA_041476065.1 Gaiellaceae bacterium | reverse complement strand
TCGTCGGACGAGGAGCTGCTGAGGGCGATCGGCTCGATGCCCTCGTACCTCGACGTGGTCGAGGTCACACGCTCGGAGATGAACAAGCAAAACGTTCATGCGCGGGCGGCCTGGCGCGCGGCGATTGGCGGCTAGCGATTCTCTTTTCAGCGTCGGCTTTTGGAATAGGAACACGGATGAGTCCTCAGCAACGCATCGAACATCCGCTGGAACCGGCCTTTCGCAAACAGTGGCTCCCGCGGCAGTTGGATGACCCTGAGTTCGGCTACGAGGCCATCTCCCTGGCCTTGCCCATGATCGAGCCGTCTTTCAGCACGTTTCCAATTCTGAAAGCGGGTATACCCACCTGGCGGACCCCCATCATGTCACCCATGCCTCGAAGTTTCATATCCTCTTCGGCAATGGAAAAACCGTCAACGTTCTTTTCCAGAATTCTCAAGCGTTTGGTGGCTGCCGCCGTCCTCTCGTCGGTACTCACCAGCAGACACTGTGAAGGATAGCCTCCTCTGCCCACCCTTCCCCTCAATTGGTGGAGCTGTGATAGGCCGAAGCGTTCGGCGTGTTCCACCACCATGATGGAAGCTTCCGGCACGTCGACGCCGACCTCGATTACCGTGGTGGCGACCAGAATGCGGGTCTCGCCCGCCTTGAAGCGCGCCATGGCGTCGTCGCGTTCCGTGCCTTTCATGCGGCCATGGACGAGGCCGACCTTGCCGCCGAAGACTTGGCGCAAGCTCGCGGCGCGTTCTTCCGCGGCCGCGAGGTCGATCTTCTCGGATTCTTCCACCAGCGGGCAGACGACGTAGGCCTGGCGGCCGTCGTCGAGGTGCTTCCGCAGGCGCTTGTAGGCCTCGCTCGAGCGCTCCTGGGTGACCCAGGCGGTCTTCACCGCCTTGCGGTTGGCAGGCGGCTTGGCAATCTCGCTGACCGAGAGGTCGCCGTAGACGGTGAGGGCGAGCGTGCGCGGAATGGGCGTCGCCGTCATATGGAGCACGTGAGGGGTGCGGCCGCCCGTGATCGCCCGTCGCTGCTCCACCCCGAAACGGTGCTGCTCGTCGACGACCGCGACGGCGACCTCGCTCAGGTCGACACCCTCCTGGATCAACGCGTGCGTCCCGACGAGGATGTGGGCCACCGCCGGATCGTCCTTCACCGACCGGGTGAGCAGCGCGACCTCGACGCCGAGTTCCCGGCATGGCTCCTCGAGCGTGAGGAAGTGCTGCTCGGCGAGCGTCTCGGTCGGCGCCATCAGCGCGCCCTTCTTCCCCGACTCGACCGCGCGGAGCAGCGCGTAGAGCGCAACGACGGTCTTGCCCGATCCGACTTCGCCCTGGAGCAGTCGCTCCATCGGCGTCGGCTTCGCGAGGTCGGCGTCGATCTCCTCGATCGCGCGCTCCTGGTGGGGCGTGAGCTCGAACGGAAGGAGCTCCCGGTACCGGGAAACGAGCTCGCCCGGCTCGCCGAGGGCCGGCGCCACTTCCTGCTCCCGGCTTCGGCGCCGTCGCGCGAGCCCGACCTGGAGCACGAGCAGCTCGTCGAAGGCGAGCCTCCGCCTCCCACGCTCCGCATCGTCGAGGTTCCGCGGTTGGTGGAGCGCGGTGAGCGCGTCGGCGCGGATCGGCATCTCGTCCCCGAGGTGGGCCGGGAGGGCGTCCGGGTCGTCGCGAGCGTGCGCAAGGGCCTTTCCGACGAGCTCGCGGAGCTTCTTCGGCGTGATCTCCTCGCTCGCGGGATACACCGGGGCGAAGTCGGCGGTCGACGAGGCTCCATTCAGGTCGTAGGAGCGCACGTTGAACTCGTTCCGCCGGAGCTGTCCGCGCAGGCGCACGCGCGTGCCCGGCCGAAGCTTGTCCACGAGCCACGCCTGGTTGAACCAGACGGCTGTGATCTCGCCGCTCGAGTCGGCGATCTTCGCCTGGACGATCGCGAGCCTCGGCCGCGGGCGGCGAACCGATGTGCGGACGACCTCGCCCGTGATGGCGACTTCCTCCTCGCCGGCGAGCAGGTCGGCGATCCGCACTTCGGGGGCGGCGGCCTCGTAGCGGTGCGGCCGGTGCCCGAGCAAGTCGCCGATCGTCCGCAGGCCGAGCGTCGCGAGCTTCTTGGCGACCGTGGGGCCGACTCCGGGCAGCGTTTCCACGCCCCGGGCAAGCCGCTCAGGCCGGGGAAACGTCCGTGGGCGCGCCCAGCTCGATGGAGCCGATAGCTCGGCGAACGCGGTCGGAAGCAGTCTCGTCAGAGTGCGACCGAGTATAGGACCGGCGCTGGACTCCTTAGCTCTCGGCCTCGGCCTCGACCTCTGTCGCGATCTCCTTCGGCCGGTCGCGCCGCTCGACGAACGTGACCGCGACCTTGTGGATCCGCGAGCCTTCGATCTCCTCGACGTCGAAGCGAAGGCCGTCGTGGTCGATCGAGTCGCCGGGCGTCGGCGCGCGGCCGAGGAACCCGAAGACGAATCCGCCGATCGTGTGGTAGTCCTCGATCGGGATCTGCGTCCCGAACTGCTCGTTGAAGTCGTCGATCGGGAAGGTGCCGTCGATGCGGACGGTGTCGTCGTCGATCCGCTCGACGGACTCGTCAGGGAGGTCGAACTCGTCCTCGATCTCGCCGACGATCTCCTCGAGCAGGTCCTCGAGGGTGACGATGCCCTGCATCGCGCCGTACTCGTCGACGACGATTCCCATGTGCTGGTTCGTGCGGCGGAACTCGGTCAGCATCGCCGCGAGATCCTTCGTCTCCGGAACGATGTAGGCGTCACGGACGATCTCCTCGACGCGCACGTTCGCGATCCCGCGGTCGACGAGAGCCGAGAAGAGGTCGCGCACGTGCAGGATGCCGACGATGTTGTCCAGCGTCTCCCGGTAGACGGGATACCGCGTGTACGGGGAGTCGATGACGGCCGCAAGACACTCGTCCGGCGGGAGGTCGATCGAGAGCGCGACCACCTGCGGCCGGGGCACCATCACGTCCGCGACCTCCTTGTCCGCGAAGTCGAAGACCTTGTAGAGCATCTCCTGCTCCTGCGCCTCGAGCTCGCCGTGCTCGGTCGAGCGCGAGAGGAGCATCTTCAGCTCGGCCTCGGAGTGGACGCTTCGCTCGACGCCCGGCGGCTCGAGGCCGAGCATGCGCAGGGTCGCATCCGACGATTGCTGCAGCGTCCAGATGAGCGGTTTCAAGGAGACGAAGAACCAGCGCACGGGAGTGGAGACCGTGAGCGCGGTCCGCTCGGGATGTCCGAGCGCGATGCCTTTCGGAACGAGCTCGCCGATGACGACGTGCAGATAGGTGATCAGGAGGAACGCCAGCCCGAAGGAAACGATCGTCGCGGGAATCGGGTCGAAGATGTGCGCGAACACGGGCTCGCCGAGGGCACCGATGGCCAGGCTCGTCAGGGTCACGCCAAGCTGCATCGCGGCGATGAACCGCGGTGGGTTGGCAGTGATCTGGAGGACGAGCCGGGCGCGCTTGTTCCCCTGATCGCGGAGCTCGGTGATGCGCGTGCGGCGTGCCGTGACGAGGCCGTACTCCGCTGCGACGAAGAACGCGTTCAACAGCAGGAGGCCGAAGACGGCGAGAAGCTGGAAGAAGAGGGTCACGCCCCGCTCTCCGGGGCGCGGGTACTAGGCGGGTGGTCGTCGTCCAAGCGGAATCGTCTCTGAGTATAGGCGAGGAATCGGATCATCCGGCAACGCCCAAAACTCCCCACCCGGGTGGGGAGAAAGGTTCCACCCGCCACCCGCCGTGAGCGTAACCGGGAAAGACACACGCCGATGTCTCGAAAGTAAGCCAATTTCGGTCTTGCCTGAGCGAACGTATGTTCGATATGGTGCCCGAGTGCCGGTCGAGTACCGCGAAGAGCCCTGCCGGAACGCGCTGAACCGCGTCAAGGGCATGCGCTTCAAGTGGTCGCTGAACCCCTACATGGGGTGCGTCCACCGCTGCACGTTCTGCTACGTCCGGGCTTTCGAGCGGCGCGCCGAGCGGCCGGCGGACGACCGCTACGGCACCTCGATCCGAGTCAAGATCAACATCGCCGAAGTGCTCCGGCGCGAGCTCGCACGCCCCTCCTGGAGGCGCGAACAGGTGACCGTCGGCGCCGCGACCGATCCGTATCAGCCGGCCGAGGGGCGCTACCGCCTCACTCGCGCCTGCCTGGAAACTCTCGCCGAGGCTCGAACCCCGATCGGCATCATCACCAGAGGCCCGATGATCGTCCGCGACATCGACGTCCTCGCCGAGGCCGCCCGGCGGGCGAGCGTCTCGGTCACCTTCTCGATCCCGACGCTCGACGAAGACGTCTGGCGCAGGACCGAGCCCTCGACAGCCCACCCGGGGCAGCGCCTCAAAGCCGTGTCGATGCTCGTCGACGCGGGGATCAAGACCGGAGTCGGCATGGCGCCGATCCTGCCGGGGATCTCCGACCGGCCCGAACAACTCCGCGAAGTGGTGAAGGCGGCGCGTGCGGCCGGCGCAACCGGCGTCTGGACGAACCTCCTCTTCCTGCGTGCGGGCACCCGGGAGCACTTCCTCGAGCACCTGGCGGAGGACTGGCCGGAGCTCCTCCCGCACTACAGCAGGCTCTACAGCAGGCGCGCGTATCTCGGGGCGGACGAGACGAAGCCAGTTCGCCGACAGGTCTCCGCGTTGGCCCGCGAACTTGGCATCGCCGACAGGCGCACGAAGCCGCTCGAGCCGGAGGAACTGCCGGAACAACTCGAACTGGCTGTCTGAGTCGCGCAGCTAGCGCTTGCGCCCGCGGCTGACCACGAGGTAGACCTTGTAGCGAGCCGGACCCATCGTCCCTGGGCTCGGGCTCTGTGAGATCACGCGGCCCAGCCTGACCCAGGTCGAATACCGGCGGGAAATCCCGACACGGCAATCGGCACGGCGGATCGCCCGGATGGCCGACGCCAGCGTCTTTCCCTTGACGCCCGGCACCGTGCAGGCCGGCGAGTTGAGCAGGACCGTGACGCCGCACCCGCTGCTGCTGGCAAGGTCAGCTTTGCCGTCCCCGTTGAGATCGGCGATCGCGACCGACCTAGGGAAGCAGCGCTCCGGGTCTGCCGTTGTAAAGCGAAGTCTGCCCCCGAAGCGTCCTCCGCCCTTGTTCAGGAACACGGAGAGCTCACTCGAGTAGTAGTCCGCGGTCGCCAGGTCCGGCTTGCCGTCGGCGTTTACGTCCCCGATTGCGACTCGCTGAGGCGTCTTGCCCGTCGCATAGACGCGTTTCGGCTGGAAGCTCGCGTCGCCGTTGTTCAAGAAGACGGAGACGCTGTTGCCCAGGGCGTTCGCAACTACCAGGTCCGGCTTGGCGTCTGCGTTCAGGTCGGCGATCGCGACGTCGAGAGGGCCGTCTCCGCTTGCGTAGTCACGCCTCGGCTGGAAGCTTCCGTCGCCCCGGTTCACGAGCACGGAGACCGTGTCCACGGAGTTGTTCGCGGTTGCCAGGTCGGGCTTGCCGTCCCCGGTCAGGTCGCCGACCGCAACCGAATAAGGAGAGTCTCCGGTCGGATAATCGACGTTGGCCTGGAAGCTCCCGTCGCCTCTGTTCGCGAGCACGGAAATCGTGTTCGCCCGATTGTTGGCGGTGACGAGATCCGGCTTGGCGTCACCGTTAACATCCCCGATCGCGACAGAGCTCGGACTCTCTCCGGTCACGTAGTCGTGCTTGGCTTCGAACGTGCCGTCGCCCCGGTTGACGAGGACGGAGACAGTGTTCGATCCTGCATTGGCAGTCGCCAGATCAGGGCTTCCGTTCCCGTTCAGATCGCCCATGGCAACAGAGAAGACGTAATCCCCTGTCGCGTACTGAACCTCATGCTCGAAGCTGCCGTCGCCCCTGTTGACGAAGACTGAAGCCGAGCCCCACTGGAGAATGATGTTCCCGGTCGCCAAGTCCGGTCTGCCGTCGCCGTTCAGATCGCCGACCGCGATCGAGACCGGTAACACTTCGCCGTAATCGGATCGGTAAGTGCCCGCTACGGCGAACCAGGGTCTTGACGTGGCGGATGGGGCCACGGGCCCGAGCGTCAGGGCAACGCCGAGGGCGGCCAGCAAGGCAGCGCAGCCGCGGACGCCAATTGCGCTCCGCCTCGCCTCAAATCTTCGATTCATTCTGCGCTCCCTCGCAGCCTAATCGGCAGCAGAAGCTTACTTTCTTCCGGAGCAATTCCCACTCGCGGTCTGACGACCCGAATACAATCCGCTGGCCGTGCCTGAAGAGGCCAAGTCCGACGGAAAGTCCGAGATCACGTGCCTGATCGTCGACGACCACGAGGTCGTCCGTGAAGGACTGCGTCTCTCGCTCTCGCGCGCGCCACACATCCGGGTGATCGGCGAAGCCTCGGACGGCGAGAGTGCGGTGGCGATGGCCGAGCGTCGCAAGCCGGATGTCGTGATCATGGACGTGCGGATGCCCGGGATGGACGGGCTCGAGGCCACGAAGCTCCTGACCGAGAAGGTCCCGGAGACTGCCGTCCTCATCTTCACGGCGTTCAGCGAGCGCAGCCTGCTCGGGCGCGGCCTCGAGTCCGGCGCCAAGGGGTACATCCTCAAGGAAGCCCCTCACCAGACGCTGCTGCGGGCGATCGAGAAGGTCGTCGCCGGCGAGGGGTACGTCGATCCAGCGCTGATGCCGGCCTTCCTGCCCGGCAAGGGCGAGGACATGCTGACCACACGCGAGCGCGAGATCCTCCAGCTGCTCGCCGACGGCATGTCGAACGCCGACGTCGCAGCGAAGCTCTTCATCAGTCAGGAGACCGTGAAGAGTCACGTGCGGCACATCCTCACCAAGCTCGAGGCGGACACGCGGACGCACGCGGTGGCGATTGCGCTTCGCGAAGCGATCATCGACTAGAGCCGGACTGCTGCTCGTCGCGGTGGTCGTCGCCGGGGCGGTCGTCGGCGTGCTCGGCCTCGCGTTCGACACACAGCCCCTCGCGCTCGTCGGGCTGCTCTTCGCGGTCACGGCCGCAGGAGCCCTGGCTGCGTCGCTTCTCATCAGCGAGCGCCAGCACGACGAGCGGATGGGGGAGGAGATCGAGCGCCTCTCGGGCGAGCACGCACGGCTTTCGGACCAGCTGATCACGGCCGAGCAGGAGGAGCGGCGGCGGCTTGCCCTGTTCCTGCACGACGGGCCTGTTCAGTCGATGTCCGGGATCGCGCTGATGCTCGATGCAGTCATCGCTGCGGTCGAGGAGGGGCGCCGGGAAGAGGCGGAACGCATCCTGAACTCTGCCCTCGAGAAGCAGCGCGACACGATCCGCTCGCTCCGAGACCTCTCCTTCGAGCTCGAGCCCGTCGTGCTCAGGGATCAGGGCTTCGAGCCGGCTGTCAGGGAGCTCGCCGACCAGCTCGGCATGTCGAACCGCATCCAGATCGACCTCGACGTGGCGGCCGCCGAGGCGCTCTCCGAGCACGCTCAGGTCGCGATCTTCCAGATCATCCGCGAGGCACTCCACCAGGCGATCCGCCGTGGCCCGCCCACGCGCGTCTCGGTCGCGGTCGCCGAGGGAGCTGGCGGAGGCATCGAGGCAGTGATCTCGGACGATGCCCCCGGCGAGCGCCGCCGGGGGAGCTTCGACGCCATTGCGGAGCGCGCGCGCTCACTGAGCGGGCGCATGACCGTCGACCCGGGGGCCGACGGCGGCACGGCCGTTCGCATCGTCTTCCCGTCGTACCGAGTCCAACGCTAGTGCCGGGCCACTAAACTCGCCCGCGCCATGTCCGCGGAGCAGACACATTGCCTCTTCGTCTCGAAGCCGACGGGCTACGAGCTGCTGAACCGCGAGGGGGAGCCGCCTCCCGTAGGGAGCATCGTCGAGCTCGACGGCCAGGGACGCTGGATCGTCAACCGGGTCAGCGCCTCACCGCTTCCGCAGGACCGGCGGCCCTGCGCGTACCTCCTGCCGACTAGCTGAGCGCAGACTCGGCGGCGATCCGGCCGAAGACGAGCGCTGCCGCGAGCCCGCTCGAGTATCCACCCGTCGAGATTCCGCCGACGTCCGCCCCCGCCGCATAGAGCCCCTCAGCGCCTACGACTCGCGCACGCTCGTCGATTCGTAGGCCCCCGAGCGTCTGCGTGACGCTCGCCTGGACGAGCACTGCGGTGAAGGGCGGCGCCTCTCGGACAGTCGCGCCGGCCGCTCGGGCTGCGTCGATCATCTCTCCGACCGTCCGCTCGCGAACCCGCTCGGCGAGCTTGTCCTCGTGGACGCGGTACCACGCCCGACCACCGGGCCAGCCCGCGATCGCCTGGACGAGGTCGGTCTCCGACCAGGACGGCTCGGCTCCGAAGCGCTCCCCGCCGGTCTCCGCGACGACGTCGGCGAAGCGGCCGTAGAGCTGCGAGAGGCGGACGAAGTCCTGCTCCTCGATCTGCGCCGGGGAAGCGGGCATCGCACGGCCGTAGAACTCGTCGAGGTCGCCGGCGGTTGCTGCTCCGCTTGCGAGAGCGAAGTCGAGCCCGGCCCCGTCGCTCCAGTGGTTCGCGCGCAGCAGTAGTCCTCGCTCCCGAGACAGCCGAACGGGAAAACCCCCGGTCGCGAGCACAACGGGCCCTTTGAGACCTGCCTCGGTGCCAGGCACCAGGGCATGGCCGAAGTGGACGTTGGTTGCCTCCCGGGCCAGTGTTTCCGTCAGTTGCCGTGTGTCGAAACGCACGCCGATCGTGCGCGGATTACCCGTGTCGCGGTCGGTTACCGGGGCGCCGAGCGACTCGAGCCACTCGAGAGCCTCGTCGAGGTCGTCGACGATTCTCCGCTGCAGCGCGGGGTCCCCGCCAGGGCACTCGGCTGCGAAGTCCTCGAGCGAGCGGTACCGCCAGATGACCCCGCTCGAGAGGAGCATCGAGCCTCCCGGGCGGTCGCCCTTCTCCAGGACGAGCGGCTCCGCCCCCAGCTCGCGCGCCCGGGCG
>JBGOSR010000080.1:0-8986 GCA_041476065.1 Gaiellaceae bacterium | reverse complement strand
TCGGGCCGCGCGGGCCTCTCGCAGCCTGCGCCTTGACCGTCTTCGCGGTCTGACGCGACGTTGTCGCGCCGGTGCCGAGCGGCGTCGTGACCAGCGCGACGGCCAGCGCGGTCAATCCAGCGAGCGCAATCGCGTGCCCGGCCCCTTTCCTCATGTCTGAAACGGTACCGCTCGGTCAGCTCAGAACCTAGCCCGAGAGCTTGGCGAGCGCCTCGCGGGCTGCTTCCTGCTCAGCGGCCTTCTTCGACGGGCCTTTGCCGACGCCGGCCTCCTCGCCGTCGATGACCGCGGCGCACGTGAACGTTCGGTCGTGCGGCGGCCCGTCCACGTCGAGGACCGAGTAGTTCACCGAGCGACCGAGCCGTGCGACTGCTTCCTGGAGCTCGGTCTTGTGGTCGACGTAGGTCGTGCGGGCGTACTCGATCCGGCCCTGGAAAGCCGCCACGATCGCGTCTTCGATCTTGGCGAAGCCGTACTCGAGGAAGAGGGCTCCGAGCGCTGCCTCGAGCAGCGCGGCGAGGACGTTCTGGTTCTTCGAAAGGCGCTCCAACTCGTCCCTGGGGACATCTACGGCCTGATCGGCCATCTGCGCCCCGAGCCCGAGCTCGCGCGCGACAACGGCGCAGCTGGCTCGCGAGACGACGTGCGACCGGATCTTCGCCAGATCCCCTTCCGCATAGTCGGGGAACCGCTCGTACAGCTCGCGCGCAACGGCCAGCTCGAGGACGCTGTCGCCCAGGAACTCGAGGCGTTCGTACGACGACGCACGGTCTGGCGCCCACGACGTATGCGTGAAGACATGCTCCAGGCGCTCGGCCGGGAGCTCGGCGATCAGGCTCTCGACAGTTGCGTTACTGGTGCGACGTGACGTAGTCGACGGCCTGACCGACGGTCTGGATCTTCTGGGCGTCCTCGTCGGAGATCTTGATTCCGAACTGGTCCTCGAGCTCCATGATCAGCTCGACGAGGTCCAGCGAGTCGGCTTCGAGATCCTCCTGGAACGACGCCTCGTCGTTGATGTCGGCTTCCTCAACGCCGAGCTGTTCACTCAGAACTTCTTTTACTCGCTCATACACTTCCTCGCGGGACGCGGCCATCTCACCTCGCTTGGGGCTCGGGATTTGCATATTCCGTGCCTGGCCTTAACCTGGCTCGGCTACTTGAAGCGCGCGGATGCTAACACGGCGCTGCCAAGCCGCTCGGACAGGCGTTCGACGAGGCGGTGCTCGACGCCCCTTCCGGCAAGGCGAACTGCGTTCGCGATCGCGGTGCGAGACGAGTTTCCGTGGGCGATCACAGCGAGCCCGCGCAGCCCGAGCAGGTAGGCGCCGCCGTAGGTGTCCGGGTCGAGCCGCTCGCGGAGCCGGCGCGCTGCGGGCCTGATGAGAAGGCCTCCGATCTTCCCGCGTGCCGACGAGCGGATCTCCTCGCGAAGCGCGTCGAGCAACGTCTTGATGGTGCCCTCGAGAAGCTTCAGGCAGATGTTGCCGGTGAAGCCGTCGCAGACGACGACCGCGCCGGCCTGGCTCAGGAGGTGCCGGCTCTCGACGTTTCCGCCGAAGCGGAGATCGCTGGCGGCGAGCAGAGCGTGGGCGTCGAGCGTGAGCTGGTTTCCCTTTTCGGGCTCCTCGCCGATCGAGAGCAGCCGCACATCGGGGCTGGGGATCTCGAGCATCTCTTCGGCGAAGATCGAGCCCATCTCGGCGAACTGGAGCAGGTGCTCGGGGCGGGCGTCGGCGTTCGCGCCGGAATCGAGGAGGACCGACGGCCCGTTCCGCGTGGGTAGGACGACGGCGATCGCAGGCCGATCGACCTCAGCGAGGCGCCGGATGTTGAAGAGAGAGGCGGCGAGCATGGCGCCCGTGTTCCCGGCGGAGACGACCGCGTCGGCATCGCCGTCGCCCACGGCGCGGCAGGCGGCGACGAGCGAGCTGTCCGGCTTCGCCCGCACTGCCTCGACCGGCTTCTCGTGCATGCCGATCGTGTCCGCGGCCTCCACGAGCGGGAGGCCCTTCGTGTCGAGCCCGGGCGGGCCGTAGACAATTGGCTGAATCGAGTCGGAGGAAGCCTCGAGCGAGCCCGCGACAATCTCGTCCGGGCCACGGTCTCCGCCCATGGCATCGACCGCCACACGAACCGGGGTCGTCATCCGCTGCCTACGGCGCCGGCGTGCGGAGCGGCTCAACCTCGCGGCCCCGATAGGTCTTGCAAGTGGGGCACACGCGGTGCGGCTGCTTCGGCTGGTGACAGACGGGGCACTCGTTGACGCGGGGCGCCTTCAGGCGATGCGTGGCCCTCCGCTTGTCGCGACGGGCGCTCGTCTGTCTCCGCTTGGGGACTGCCATGGCCGGTCGCGCAGTATAGCCAGAGGCCCTTTTCGGCCCCGTCTTGGTGCCTGGCACTCGGACACGGCCCGTGCAGGCATGCGGAACGGACGCTTTCGACGGACGCTCCATGAGCCTCATGTCCCTGACGGGCATGTCCCGGTGCCAGGCACCAGGACATGTCTCGACTTCGCCACAAGGCGACGACGATTAGAGGCTTCTCCTATCCCTCCCCGACTCGTCGCCAGTCGACGAGCACAGGGAGCGGCTCCCCGCCCCATAAGGGCCGCTTCGCTGTCGAGGGGCCCCAACCGGCAGAATCCCGTCATGCAGCGCAAGCGCACCGTCCTGCTCGTCGAAGACGAGGCCTCGATCACCGAGCCGCTTGCCGAGGCGCTCGAGCGCGAAGGCTTCGAGACGAAGATCGCGCCGACCGCCGCCGAGGCGCTCGAGCTCGCCGGCCGAATGGAGCCCGACCTCGTCCTGCTCGACGTCATGCTTCCGGACGGGTCTGGCTTCGACGTCTGCCGCGAGCTGCGGCAGCGCTCGCAGGTGCCGATCATCATGCTCACAGCCCGCGGCGAGGAGGCCGACCGCGTCGTCGGCCTCGAGCTCGGCGCCGACGACTACGTCGTGAAGCCGTTCAGCGCCCGCGAGGTCACCGCGCGAATCAGGGCCGTCCTGCGCCGTGCGGATTCTCGGGCCCAGCCTGACGAAGGGCCGCTCGAAGTCGGAGAGCTCCGGCTCGATCCCGCGAAGCACGAAGTGACGAAGGACGGCGAGGTGATCGAGCTCAGTCGCAAGGAGTTCGAGCTGCTCCAGTTGCTGATGAGCCACGCCGGCTCGGTCGTCACGCGCGAACGGGCAATCGACGAGGTCTGGGACACGAACTGGTTCGGCTCGACCAAGACGCTCGACGTGCACGTGAGCGGGCTTCGCCGGAAGCTGGGCGACGACTCGAGCGAGCCTCGCTTCCTGCACACGGTTCGCGGCGTCGGCTTCCGGTTCTCCTCGCCCGAAGAGCTGTGAGCCTCAGGCTCCGCCTCCTCGGGGCGTTCGCGTACGGCTTCCTGCTCATCCTCGTCGCCCTGGAGGTGCCGCTTGCGCTCAACCTCGCGCGTCGTGTGGACGCCGAGGTTCGCAACGACGCGGCGGGCCAGGCTCATATCGTCGCGGCTCAGGCCTCGGGCTCGATGGGCAACCGCGCTCAGCTACTGCGGCTCGTCCAGCGCGCCGCAGCCGATCTCGGCGCGCGCGTGATCGTCGTGGGCCCGACGGGGCTGCTGAGAGCCGATTCCGCCAACAGCGGCGTCCGCTCGTACGCGAGCCGGCCCGAGATCAAGACGGCACTCGCCGGCGGCACCGCCCAGGGCAAGCGCCACAGTGCCACCCTCGGCGCGAACTTGCTCTACACCGCTGTGCCGGTTACGAACAAGGGGAAGACGGTCGGCGCTGTTCGCGTCACCCAGAGCGTCGCCGCCGTTACCAGCCGCGTCCGACGAAGCGTGCTGGCGCTGGCCGCGATCGGCGGCGCGGCGCTCGTGCTGGGGCTCGTGCTCGCCTGGTTTCTCGCCGACTCGCTTTCGCGCCCATTACGGCGTCTTGCACGCACGGCAAGGCGGGTCGAGGAGGGAGACCTGGAGGCTCGTGCGGAGATGTCAGGCCCCCGCGAGCAGCGCGAGGTGGCGGTCGCCTTCAACGACATGACCGAACGGCTCGGCGTCGTCCTCGCCGCGCAGCGCGAGTTCGTAGCCAACGCCTCGCACCAGCTGCGGACGCCGCTGACGGGTCTCCGGCTACGCCTCGAGTCGGCAGCGGCGAAGGCGGACAACCCGGAGCTCGAGCGCGAGCTCGCGGCGGCCGAACACGAGGTCGAGCGCCTCGCGCGCCTGTTGAACACCCTCCTCATGCTGGCCCGGGAGGGACAGGCCCCCGCGACCGTGCGCCTCGTCTCGCTCGGCCTGGCCGCGAAGCACGCCCACGAGCGCTGGGAAGCCCGTGCCATGGAGCGGACCCAGCGGTTGAAGCTCGCCCGAGCCGAGGATGTCGTCGCCCATTCCTCGGAGGAGGACCTGGCAATCGTTCTCGACAACCTGATCGAGAATGCGCTTCATTACTCGCCCGAGGGGGCGGCCGTCACGATCGAGTTCGGCCGCGACGGCGACGAGGCGTTTCTCGCCGTGCTCGACGAAGGCCCGGGCCTGGCCGAAGGCGAGGAGGATGCTCTCTTCGAGCGCTTTGCGCGCGGCAGCGCGAGCGGAGGAGCGTCCGGGACGGGCCTCGGGCTCGCGATCGTGCAGACGCTCGCGCAGCGCTGGGGTGGCCGCGCGTCGCTGAGCAACAGGCCCGAGGGCGGCGCCCGTGCGGAGGTCCGCCTGCCCGCGACCACAACCGCTTTACCAACGCCTAACCCCAAATTGGACGAGGCGTTACACGCCGGCTCGTAGACTGGAAACCGATGCGATCCGCTGTCACGCTTCTCGCCATCGCCCTCCTCGGGCTCTTCGGCGCGACGTCGATCGGTTATGCCGCGTATGTCGTCTCGCGCGGCTCGGTCGGACTGCCGGTGACCAAACTCAAGATCTCGCCCGATCAGTTGGCGCCCGCGCGCACGACGGTCGATGCCGGCAGACCACAGCCGAGCACGACGACCACCGCGACGACGACTCGAACGTCGACCACCGTCGCGCACGGCCGCCCGCCGGCCTCCGGCAAGAGCTCGGACGAGTCCGGCCGCAGCGGCGGCGACGACTAGTTCGCTAGCTCAACTTGTCCTTGAGCTCGGCGAGCGCGGCCCAGCGCGAGTCGGGCTGCTCGTCCTCGTGGACGTGCGGCTCGACATTCAAGTCTCGGCCGCAGACGGGACAGAGGCCTGAGCAGTCGGGCCGGCAGAGGATCTTGTCCGGGAGCTCGAGCACGAGCGCGTCGCGGGCCCAGGACGAGAGATCGAGCTGGTCGTTCTCGAGATACGGCGTCCGCAGCTCGTCCGTGTCCGGGCTCGTCGCCTGATACTCGCGCGCAGCGATCTGAACGTCGACAACCGCATCGGCGAGGCAGCGGTAGCACGGCCCGTGCAGCCGCGTCCCGAACCGCAGCTCGAAGACGGTGCCGCTCGTCGCCTTGCCGACGACGAGCTCGCCCTGCACCTTCTCCGGGACGGGCAGGTAGCGCTGGCCGCCCAGCCAGATCGGCTCGAGCGCGACCTCCTGCTCGTCTCGGTGCTCCTCACCCGGACGGAGCCTCAGGGAACGCAGGCTGAAGCTCGTCATGCGAGCCAGACTAGCGCGCCGAGGTGGGTCTAGTAGGGCGGCTCTTCGTTGTCGGAGCCGGGGGCGCCGACACCGGCGACCACGGTCTCCTGTGAGCGCTCGTGAAGCCGCTCGCGACCTCGCTTGACCGCGCCCAGGAACTTCTCGAGGTTGACCTCGAGCGTCGAGAGGATCGAGTCGGCCCAGTCCTCCATCTCCAGCCTGGTTTCCCGCGCCTGACGCCTGGCATCCTCGAGGATGTCCTGCGCCTGGCGCTCGGCGAGCTTGACGATCTCGGTCTGGGAAGCCTCACGCGTCGCCTGCTCGCGCGCCTCTCCGAGGAGCCGGTCGCACTCGCGCTTCGCCTCGGCGAGCATCTCCTGGCGCTCCTTGACGATCCAGCGCGCCTGCTTGATTTCCTCGGGGATCGTGGCACGCATCTGGTCGAGGACCTCGTAGATCTCCTCGCGGTCGATCCGGACCTGATCGGTCAACGGGACGGCCTTCGCGGTGTGAACGAGGTCGTCGAGCTTGTCGATGAGAACCAGAACGTCCATGGGCTCTCAGTCTAATCGCTCGGTGAACCGAACCCCTACTCGAAGGGGTCTCGGAGCCACACGGGCGAGCGCGGACCTGTATACGTCGGTCCGATTCCCTGGGCCTGCCCGCCTGTTGCCCCGATGACGAACAGGCGCTCCTCACAGACCGGCTTGCCGCACGGAACCGCTCGCATGAACGCGATCAGCTTTCCGTCGCGCGACCAAGCCGGCGACTCGCCGTCCGTGACGAGGACGTGCGCGTTGGACCCGTCCGCGCGGATCGTCCAGACGCTTCCCGCGTGGGCGAAGGCGAGCATGGAGCCGCTTGGCGACCAGGTCGGCGCGTCGCCTCTCGTCAGCCGGTGCTCGCCGCTTCCGTCCGGCCGGATCAGCGTTATGTCCCCGTCGAGGCTGGCCCCCGACCAACCTCTCACGAACGCGATCCGGTCTCCCCTCGGCGACCACGCCACGGTCGAGACGTCCCGTGTCGTCGTCAGCTGCTCCGCGTTGTCGATCGACGTCGAGCCGACCCACACGTCGTACCGGCCGTCGTCGCGAGGCGAGTGGAGAAAGGCCATCCTCTCGGCGTCCGGAGAGAGGCTCGGATCGAAGTTCGCGCCTGGCGGAGCCGGAACGGTGGTCGGGTTGAAGCCGTCGGAGTTGGCGATCTCGAGGCCAGTGCCGGTGTCCCAGGCAATGCGCTTGCCGTTCCAGGAGACGCTGACCGCAGCCCAGACCTTCGGGAGGCACATCACCTGTGGGTTGTCTCCGTTGAAGAACGTGTGGCGCAGGCCGC
Organism: Gaiellaceae bacterium; assembly: GCA_041476065.1. Taxonomy (GTDB): domain Bacteria; phylum Actinomycetota; class Thermoleophilia; order Gaiellales; family Gaiellaceae; genus VAXT01. The sequence goes on along the minus strand of JBGOSR010000080.1, from coordinate 2,079 downwards.
AGCCGGCCCGGACCGCGACCAATCCCGGGTAGCGGGGGAAATGCGTTCCGTCGCGCCCGACCACGTAAGCCACCGCGCCCACGGCAATCCCAACGAGCACGAGCGTTGCGATCAGCGCGACGCTGCGTCGGCCAAGCTTCATTCCTGCGGCGAGACCGGTGCTCCGGGCTTCCCCGACGGGAACATCTCGGCGAAGCGCCGCGCGACTGCGGGCGGAACGAGCTCGTCGACCGCGCCGCCGAACGACGCGACCTCCTTGACGCCGCTCGAGGAGACGAAGCTGTATTGGGGGTTCGACATCAGGTAGACGGTCTCGATGTCCGGCGCGAGCGTGCGGTTCAGGTGGTTCATCTGGAACTCCCACTCGAAGTCGGAGATCGCCCGCAAGCCTTTCACCATCGTCCGCGCGCCCCAGCGCTTTGCGAACTCGACGACGAGCTCGGCGAAGACGTCCACCTCGACGTTGCTCTCGGCGTGGAGCGCCTCCTCGAGGAAGCCGACGCGCTCCTCGACCGAGAACATCGTCTCCTTGTGGCTCGGCTCGCGGACGACGCCGACGACAACGCGGTCGAAGATGTGGGCCGCGCGCTTGATGATGTCGAGGTGCCCGAGCGTGACCGGGTCGTAGCTTCCGGGGCAGATGGCCGTGCGTAGGCTCACACGGCCTCGAAGACGGTCAGGCGCACCGAGCCGTACTTGCGGCTCGTGCGCTCCGGGAGCGGGAGCTCCGGGTGCTCTTTCGCGGGACTTTCGACCACGACGATCCCGTCGTCGGCGATGAGTGCCGGCAGGTGCGTGGACAGGATGGGCAGGAGAGAGTCGAGCATCCGGTAGGGCGGGTCGACGAGGACGAGATCGTACCGCCTGCCGGCCGCGGCCTCGGCGGCGAGAGCGCGCCGCGCGTCGTATTTGACGATTCGCGCGCCCTTCAGGTCGAGCTTCTCCAGGTTGCGCTCGATGGCGCGCAGCGCATCGCGTTCGGACTCCACGAAGACTGCAGAAGCGGCTCCACGGGACAGGGCCTCGAGCCCCATCGCCCCCGAGCCGGCAAAGAGATCCAGCACGCTCATGCCGTCGACGGGCCCGATCAAGTTGAACGCCGCCTCGCGCACCCGGTCGCCCGTGGGCCGGGTCTCGCCCTTCGGCGCGAAGATCCGAGAGCCCTTGCGGCTACCCGCGATGATCCGCACGTCTCAGACCTGAAGTTCGTGGCCGGCGAAGACGCGCTCCACTTCGTCGTCCAGCGGACCCTCGTAGTCGACGAGGTCGTCAGCGACCGAACGAGCCCGCTCGAGGAGCTTCTGATCGGAGCGCAGGCGCGTGAAGCGAAGATCGGAGAGGCCCGCCTGGCGGGTGCCGAGGAGCTGGCCTTCGCCGCGGATCTCGAGGTCTCGCTCGGCGAGCTCGAAGCCGTCGTTCGATGCGACCAGCGCTTCGAGCCGTGCGAGGGCCGAGTCGGTCAGCTCCTCCTTCGCCCGCGAGACGAGCAGGCAGTACGACTGCTCCGCACCCCTCCCCACGCGCCCGCGGAGCTGGTGGAGCTGCGCCAGGCCGAAGCGGTCTGCCTCCTGGACGATCATGATCGTCGCGTTCGGGACGTCGACGCCGACCTCGATCACCGTCGTCGCGACCAGCACGTCGAGCTCGCGCGCCTTGAACTGCGCCATCAGCTCGCGCCGATCGGCCGGCCGAAGCCTCCCGTGGAGGAGACCGACGCGGTAGCCCTTCAGCTCGCCCTTCCGGAGCCGCTCCGCCTCGCGCTCCGCGGCGCGCGCGAGGCTCGTCTCCGACTTCTCGATCAGCGGGCAGACGACGTAGGCCTGCCGGCCCTCGCGCAGCAGGCGCGTGAGGCGGGTGTATGCCTCGGAGGCCTGATGCTCCTCGATCCAGCTCGTGATGATCGGCTTGCGCGCCGCCGGCGGCTTCGCGATCTCGGAGACGGCGAGGTCGCCGTAGACGGTGAGCGCGAGCGTACGCGGGATCGGCGTCGCCGTCATGTGGAGAACATGAGGTGAGCGTCCCTCGGCGAGCGCCTTTCGCTGCTCGACGCCGAAGCGATGCTGCTCGTCGACGACCGCG
>JBGOSR010000079.1:0-9013 GCA_041476065.1 Gaiellaceae bacterium | reverse complement strand
CGCGGGGCCGGGACTCGCGCAAAGTGCTGCGCACTTTCCGCGACTAAAAGCACGCAAGCCGAGGGATAACGCCCCGACGGGCTCGCCCATGCCGCGGTCGATTGAGGTGCCCCGCCCGGTTTTTCGCCAACCCTCCTCGCCCGTCGGTCACCTGGTTACCCCTGGCCGTTTAGGGTAGGTCGCTCGGAACCTGCCAGCGTGTCAGAGGAGTCGCATGTTGCGCTTTTTCAGATATGTGGGCCTTGGGGCCCTGATTGCCTACTTCTTCGATCCACAGAACGGACACCGCCGTCGCGCGCTTGCGCGTGAGCGAGTTCCGGCGCTCTTCCGGCACAGTTCGGCGCGCGTCGAGCAGGCTGCCGTCGCCTCGGAGGCGAAGTCCACGAAGGCAAAGGTCGCGCACCGCAAGCAGGCCGAGAAGCCTCAGTCCGATGACGTGACACTCGCCCGCAAGGTCGAGACCGAGATCCTTCGCGACGCCGATGTGCCGAAGGGGCAGATCAACGTCAACGCGGAAAACGGCAAGGTCTTCCTGCGGGGCGAGGTCGAGAAGCCGGCGATGATCAAGGATCTCGAGAAGCGGACACGCAAGGTCCAGGGCGTGCAGGAGGTCGAGAATCTGCTCCACACGCCGGGCAGCGCAGCGCCGGCAGCTAGGTGAGCCGACTAGGGGCGCGCGAGCCGGACGGCTTCGAGAACGTGCTCGTCGCGTTCGCCGACGGAGTCCGCGAGTCGATCTCGGCCGGCGGAGAGCCCGGCGCGAGCGGTCATGACCTCGTAGAGGCGGTTGTCGCTCAGGCCCCGCTCTCGTGTCTCTCGCAGGAGCCTCTGGACGACGGGCAGCGGCTGCCAATCCTCGTCGAACTGCCAGAGCGGGTAGTAGTGCTCGCGCGCTCCCTCGGGCCGGTAGGCGATCAACTCGCCGGCGCGGCGCATTGCCTCCAGCTGCAGGGGCTCCATGCCGAGGCGCACGGCGAGCCAGGAGGCCGACAGAGAGTCTTCTCCAACCCGGGTAGCCACCGAACGGAGCCTATCGGCCTTTGAGCGACGTTCGCGAGCTCCTTCGTCTCCCGGTCGATCCGGCCGAATACGACGCCGTCCGCGAGCTTTGGAAGCGCCATTCGATCGCCGAGGATCAGCGTGACCTCGCGGGCCTCCTGTCGACCCTCACCGAAGACTGCGTCTACGAGATCGTCGGTACCGAGCACGTGTGGCACGGCCATGAGGGTGCGACGCGCTTCTACGGAGGCCTGCTCGGCGCGTTCCCCGACATCGACTTCCAGCTGACCGACATCGTGATCGGCCCGCAGGGCGTCTGCGAGGAGGCGAACGTCACCGCGACCCACGAGGCCGACTGGCTCGACTATCCGGCAACCGGCGAGCACGTCGAGTTCGGGGTCGTCAGCTTCTTTCCCTGGGATTCCGCGCGGACGCTCTTCAAAGGCGAACGAGTCCACACGACTTTGACCGGGGCGGGTTCCTGAGCCTCAGCATCCCGACGAACGAGGGCGTTCTGGACGACCTCCGCCGGCTGATCCTTGCGCGGTCGGAGGAGATGGGTGAGGCAATGGGGCCTGCCCCGGGCGTCAATCCTGGGATCGACGTCAAGCTGTACGCGCGGCGCCTCGCCGGCGACAGCTCTGAGCCGGCCACGCTGGCGAAGCTCTTCCTGCTCGGAGTGCAGGTGCCGCTGGACGACGCAGCGAGGGCGCTTGCTCCCCTGCCGCCGGAGGCTCTCGTGGAGATGGGCCTGGCGGAGCTCGAGACCGGCGTGGTACGGCCTCGAGCCCGCGTCCGAATGCACGAGGGTTACGTCATCGCGTCGGATCCCGCGAGCGACCCCGACCAGCCGGACTTCGTCCCCGGGCCAAGCCCCGCTGCCAGTCGAGTGGAACGGCTGACTATCCGGCGGCCGGTGCGCAGGGCGCTCGACGTCGGCACCGGCTCCGGGGTCCAGGCGCTCCTGGCGGCGGCGCACAGCGAGCGGGTCGTGGCCGTCGAGGTGAACGAGCGCGCGCTCGACTACAACCGCTTCAACGCCCGCCTCAACGAGGTCTCCAACGTCGACCTCCGCCACGGCAGCTGGTTCGAGCCGGTCGCCGGTGAGCGCTTCGACCTGATTGTGGCCAACCCGCCGTATGTCGTGTCCCCGGGCGCCGGCGTCCTCTATCGCGACAGCGGCCTCCCAGGCGACGCCGTCTCACGGAAGCTCCTACACGAGACCCCTGAGTTCCTCGAGGAGGGCGGCTTCGCTCACCTGATGGGCAATTGGGCCCACCGCAGCGACGATGACTGGCGCAGTGGGATCGAGCAGGTGATTGAGGGCTCGGGTTGCGATGCCCTGCTCCTGAAATTCGCGACGGTCGACCCCGTCACCTATGCCGCGCAATGGAACCACATGCTCGTGGCGCAGGGCTCGGAGGTCCTGCTGGCAAACGTCGACCGCTGGCTCGACTACTACCGTCGCGAGCGGATCGAGGCGCTCTCGGAGGTGATGGTCGTCCTGCGCCGACGCTCGGCGCCACGCAACTGGGTGCGGGCGATCGAAGTGCCGACGTCGCCCGTGCGCCCGGCCGGCGACCACGTCCTTCGCCTCTTCGAGGCGCGCGACCGACGTGACGAGCTTGCCGAAGACGCGCTGGTCCTTGCTGCGAAGTTCTCGTTGGCCCCTGGAGCGAAGCTGGGCTGGTGGGCCGAGGGACCGCAGCTCGCCCAGAGGAAGGCGAAGGTTGGGCTCGAGCACGGGGTCGGGTTCGCGGCGCCTGTCTCAGCAGGGGTCGCCGAGTGGCTCGGTTCGCTGGACGGGTCTCGTCGGCTGGACGAGGTGGCGGGGCAGGACAAAGAGGCTGTGGCGGCCGCCCGCCGCCTGTTTGCGCTCGGGCTCCTCCTCCTGCCTTGACTCAAGAGCCAGCGCGGACGGAAGATCAAGGCCAGGCTAGACTTTCGTAAAGAGAGGAATGAGCGACCCGAAGGAGGCGTGATGAGCGAGCAAGAGCACGAGCAGCGCGATGAGGAGACCGCCGAAGAGCCGGAGGAGACGCTGAAGGACCTCGACGTACCTGAGGAAGACGAGAAGGATGTCAAGGGCGGGATTCACTTCAAGTACTAACCGCCGAACGAATTTCGTAACGGAGAATTTCGCGACGGAATAACCTTCCCGAGGCACGGCCGTTTTTCGGGAGCGCACAAACACAAAGGAGCCTCGCATGAGTGACCACGAGCACGAGCAGCAGTCAGAGCCCACCTCGGAGGACCACGAGGAGACCATCGAGGACCTCGACGTCGCGGAAGGCGACGCGGGAGACGTCAAGGGCGGCCTCGGGCAGAGGGGCTTGGACAAGAAGTAGGACGCGCCGCAACCGACACTCGACAAGGAGACGACATGAGCGATCAAGAGCACGAGCAGCATTCCGAGGAGACCTCGGAGGAGCGCGAGGAGACCCTGAAGGACCTCGACGTGCCCGAGGACGAGGGCAAGGACGTCAAGGGCGGGTTCCTCGGCAAGGAAACCTACGACAAGTAGTCGCGCAGGGACCAACACTCGATAAGCAGACGATATGAGCGAGCAAGAGCACGAGCAGCGCAACGAGGAGACGTCGGAAGAGCGCGAAGAGACCATGAAGGACCTCGACGTGCCCGAGGACGAGGGCATGGACGTCAAGGGCGGGTTGGCGAACAAGATCGGCGACAAGTAATCGCGCGCGGGTAGCCGCCGGAAGCCGCTCCGGCGGTTTACCCTCACAAAACATGGCTCTACCGCGGGAGGTTCTGGATCGCCCTGTCTTCGCTGCGGGGGAGCAGGACTACAGCTGGGCCGACGTCGTCGCGGCCGCCCGGCACTGGGGTCGGTGGGCCGAGCTGGAACGGCGGACGGCCGAGGGCCTGACGGCGCTCGCGGGACTCCCGGAGAAGATCGGCCAGGCCGAGCTCGACGAGGCGATGCAGGCTTTTCGCTACGCGCGGAGCCTGATCGCCGCCGAGGAGATGGAGGGGTGGCTGGAGCACTGGGGGCTCGAGGCCAAGGACTGGACCGGCTATCTCCGGCGCGGCATCGCCCGCACGCGTGCGGGCAACGAGGGCGGCGCCCCGGCCGGCGAGAGGGACGTCTGGACCGAGGCGGTCTGCTCCGGCGCTTTTTCCGAACTGGCGCGCGACCTCGCAGCGTGCGTGGCGGCGGTCGAGGCCGGCGGCGCCGAGCCCGGCCCGGTCGAATCCGATCTCGGCCGCATGGACAAGGAGTACGCCGCCTTCGTGGAGCGCGCATTCACTCCCGAGGCCTCGGCGAAGGCGTTGGAGCTTCGCAGCTCGGACTGGGTTCGCCTGAGCTACGTCGCGCTCGAGTTCCCCGCGGCTGCGATGGCGAGCGAGGCCGCCCTCCTGGTCCGCGAGGACGGGCTCACCCCCGGCGACGTCGCCGGGCGGGCCGGTGTGCCCTTGCAGGAGCGAGAGTCGTTTCTCGAGGACGTCGAGCCCGGGCTCTCGGAATCCTTGCTCAGCGCTCCGACCGGCGAGCTGGTGGGGCCGGTTCCGGTCCAGAACGGCTTCGCCCTTCTCTGCGTGAACGAGAAGGTTGCCCCGGCTCTGGCCGACCCCGTGATACAAGGCCGTTTGCAGGAAGAGGTTCCGAGGCGGGCTCTCGAGCGCGAGGTGAGAAACCGGGTGCGGTGGCATGAGCATCTCTGAGAAGCTGCCCGAGGGCGCTGCGGCGGTCCTCGAAGGCCTTCCGCTCCTGGCGCTGCTCCCGGACGACTCGCGCCGGCTCGTCGTCGAGTCGTTCGTCCCGGTGTCCTTCGGGTTCGGTGACGTGATCGTTGCCGAGGGAGCCGACGCGGACGCCTTCTACGTGATCGTCTCCGGCTCGGCCCGGGCCCTCAGGCGCGGGGATCGGGGCGAGGAGGTATCGCTCGGAAGCCTCGGCCCCGGAGACACCTTCGGCGAGATCGCCCTGCTCGAGGACGGCGACCGGACGGCGACCGTCCGCGCGAGCGGCGACGTGGAGGCGCTCAAGCTCGACAAGGCGATCTTCCGTGCCGTCGTCCAGGTCAACCCCGAGATCAAGGAGCACTTCGAGCGTCACGTCGAGCGCGTCCGGCTGCGCGACCTCTTCCGCCTTTCGTCGGCCTTCGCCGATCTCGACCCGGACACGCTCGACGCTCTCATCGACTCCCTCGAGCCCCTGAGCGCCGACAAGGGCGAGATCGTCGTCCGCCAGGGCGAGGCGTCGGACTCGATGTTCTTCGTCGAGGAGGGACGGCTCCGTGCGGTCTGGCAGACCGAAGAGGGGACACGCGGCGACGTCGCGTACATCCGGCGCGGCGACTTCTTCGGCGAGCGCTCGCTACTCCTCGGCGCGCCAAGGGCCGTGAGCATCGAAGCGGTCACGCCGGCCAAGCTGCTCGTCCTTCAGGAGCCCGACTTCCGGCGGCTGATCGAGGCGGACGCCGGCTTCAAGGCCATGGTCAACCGCGAGGTCGAGCGCTACGAGTTCAAGTTCGTCGCGCGCGTCCCGCTCGATTTCGCGGAGGAGCTCGTCCCGGCAGAAGCGGCGGTGGCGGAGCCGGTCGGCCTCGACCAGGTTGATGCTCCGGCCGCGGCTGACGAGGCGGTCGAGGAGTGGGCGGTCGAGGACGGCCAGCTGGCCAAGCGCATCAGGAAGTTTCCCCACGTCTGGCAGGTGGACGAGATGGACTGCGGCGCCGCCTGCCTCGCCATGGTCACGCGTCACTTCGGCCGGCCGGTGAGCCTCGCGCACATTCGGCGGCTCGTGCACACGTCGATCGACGGGACGAGCCTCGCCGGGATCGCCAGCGGCGCCGAGCAGGTCGGTCTCCGCGTGCGTTCCGTGAAAGCGTCGAAGACCCGGCTCGACGAGTTGCCGCTACCGGCCGTCTGCCATTTCGAGGGCAACCACTGGGTCGTCCTCTACCGGGTCGACGACAAACACGTCCGGCTCGCGGATCCCGGTCGCGGGCTCGTCAAGATGGACCGCGCGGAGTTCGAGGAGAAGTGGTCCGGCTACTCGGCACTCCTCGCCTACGGAGAGGGCCTCGAGCAGGCGCCGGTCGGCGACCAGAACGTGGACTGGATCTGGGCCTTCTTCCGGCCCTTCAAGCGCACGCTCGTTTGGGCGGGGCTCCTCGCTCTGGTCGCAGCAGCGCTCGAGATGGTGCTGCCGGTCTTCACGAAGGTGATCTTCGACAACGTGCTCGTCAACCGGAACTTCGGCCTGCTCTACCTGCTGCTCGGCGGCATGGGCGCGGTCCTCGCCGCGGTGACGGGCGCAACCCTCATTCAGCGCTACATCCTGAGCCGGGCCGCGGTCGTGATCGACGGGAACTCGCTCGACTTCCTGACGGGGAAGCTGCTCGAGCTCCCGATGAGCTACTTCCAGTCCAGGCGGACAGGCGATATCCAGCGCCGCCTCCAGGGAATGCGCCAGGTGCGGACGTTCGTCGTCCAGCAGGGTGTCCAGGGCCTGACGGCTCTCGCGACGCTGATCGCTGCGCTCACCCTGATGTTCATCTACGACTTTGTGCTCGCGCTCGTCTTCCTCGCGACGGCGCCGATCTACCTGTACCTGATGCGCTTCTCCCGGCGCCGGCTCCGTCCGATGTTCGACAGCCTCGAGGAGGCCTTCGGCAAGTACCACTCGCACCAGATCGACGCGATCAAGGGCATCGAGACCGTGAAGGCGGCCGCCGGCGAGCACGCGTTCCGCTCGCGGATGCTCGAGCAGTTCCAGGCGCTCTCGCGCCGGGTCTTCCGGGCGGACTTCACGATCATGTCCTACGAGGCGGCGATCCAGCTCGTCTCGATCGGGACGCTCATGCTCTTCCTCTTCGTGGGCTCGCTGCGCGTGCTCAGCCACGCGATGTCGCTGGGGGAACTCGCCGCCTTCAATGCGCTCGTGCTGCTCGCGAACGGGCCGATTCTCTCGCTGCTCTCGATCTGGGACGAGCTCCAGTACAGCTCCGTCCTGCTCAACCGCCTGAACGACATCGTCACCGAGGAGCCCGAGCAGGGCTTCGACCGGGACAAGCTGACGGCGGTCCCGAGCCTTGAGGGGCGGATCCGGATCGAGAACCTCGGCTTCCGCTACACGCCCATCTCCCCGCCGATCCTGGAGGGGATCACCCTCGACGTCGAGCCGGGCACGATGGTCGCGATCGTCGGGCGCAGCGGCGGCGGCAAGACGACGCTCGTGCGCTGCCTGGCGGGCCTGCTCGAGCCGACCGAGGGCACGATCTACTTCGACGGCGTCGACATGCGCACGCTCGACTACCGGCAGCTGCGCAAGCACATCGGGTACGTCCTCCAGGAGAACCACCTCTTCGACGACACGATCGCCCGCAACATCGCGTTCGGCGACGACAAGCTGGACATGCGGCGCGTCCTCTGGGCGGCAAAGGTCGCGAACGCGCACGATTTCGTCGAGCGCCTGCCGCTCGGCTACGAGACGCGGATCGGCGAGACCGGCCTCTTGCTCTCGGGCGGCCAGCGGCAGCGGATCGCGATCTCGCGCGCGGTCTACGGCCGGCCGCCGGTGCTCGTCTTCGACGAGGCGACGAGCGCGCTCGACAGCGAGTCGGAGCGGGCCGTGCAAGCGAACATGGACGAGGTCTTCCAGGGCCGGACGTCGTTCGTGATCGCGCACCGGCTGTCGACGATCCGCGACGCCGACCTGATCATCGTCCTCGAGCGGGGCAAGCTCGTCGAGCAGGGCTCACACGAGGAGCTGATGAAGCGCCAGGGGATCTACTACTACCTCGTCGGCCAGCAGCTCGGGCTCTAGGCTTTTCCAAGCCGGCGGAGGATAATCGGCTCGTATGCCTGCTGGGCGGCTTCCGGCCCTTCTCGCGGTGATTGCGCTTGCGCTCGGCATCGGCGGGTTGAAGGTCGCGGGCGCCGGGAGTCATCTCGAGCAGGGAGACCGGATTGCATTCTCGAGTAACCGGCCGAGCAGTCTGCCCGGCCATGCGGCCGCGGGGATCGAGCTCAACTCTGGGCTTCCTCCACCTCCTCCACCGCCTCCGCCACCATCTCCGCCGCCGGAACCTCCTCCTCCGCCGCCGCCGCCGCCCTTCTACATCTACCTGATGAACTCGGATGGGAGTGCACAGACGAGGTTGACCTCGTACACGCTCGGCGATTACTCCCCGACCTGGTCGCCGGATGCCGCAAAGATCGCCTTCGAGAGGCTGATCGACTATCAGAACCCCGAGATCTTCGTCATGAATGCCGACGGCTCGGGCGTGACGAGGCTGACGAACAACACAAACGCCTTCGATCTCGATCCCGCGTGGTCGCCCGACGGCACGAAGATCGCGTTTTCCAGCACGCTGGACCAGGAGCGTGAGGCGATCTACACGATGAGCCCGGACGGCACCGATGTGACGCGCCTGACCGTCGACTCGGCCTATGACGACTACCCCGCCTGGTCGCCGGACAGCTCGAGGATCGTGTACCAAAGCGGAGCGGTTTTTCCCGGCATCACCGACCTCTGGGTGATCAACAGGGACGGGACAGGTCGCACGCAACTGACCAACGACCCAGCCTCGGAGTTCACGCCCGCCTGGTCACCCGACGGATCAAAGATCGCGTTCTCCAGCGACCGCGACGGTAATCCCGAGATCTTCGTGATGAACGCGGACGGGAGCGGGGTCACGCAACTCACGCACAACGGCACGGGCGTGTGGGACCTGGGTCCGGTCTGGTCGTCAGACGGAACGCGGATCGCATTCTCGAGCAATCGGGACAGCGGCTACGAGGAGATCTACGTCATGAATGCCGACGGTTCGAATGTGACGAGGTTGACGACGAACGGCTCGTACGACCGCGAGCCTGCCTGGGAACCAGGCGGGCTGCCACTGCCCCCGCCTCCTCCGGGGCCTGCACCTCCACCTCCACCCCCACCTCCAACAACAACAACCCCCCCACCCCCCCCAAACCCCCCACCCCAAACCCCGCCCCCCCCCGCGCGGGAGGGTAGGGTGGCGCGAGGGGGGGGGCAGGG
>JBGOSR010000078.1:0-9024 GCA_041476065.1 Gaiellaceae bacterium | reverse complement strand
CCGACGCCCTGATACGGGTGCGTTGCGAAGACGTCGAAAGAGCCTCTGATCCCGGCCCTGTAGGCGCCGGCGAGCCAGTGGTCGTCGTTGTGGACGACGCCGCCGGTGACGACGAGCGCGCTCGGGTCGCCGGCCTTGATCGCGGGATAGGCGGCCCGGAGGAGCTTCACGTAGCGGCGCGTCGAGCCGTTGAAGAAGACCTTGTAGTCGGGCTCGTTCCAGATCTCCCAGGCGCCGACGCGGCCGCGGAAGTGACTCGCCGCCCAGCGCGCGAAGCGCGCGAAGTCTCGGGAGCGGGTCGGCGGGGTCGTTCCGCCCCGGCCGCGGTTCGCCCAGGCCGGCGTCCCGTAGAGCGTCCCGAGCACGCTCATCCCCCTGGCGCGCGCGAGATTCACGCAGCGATCCGCCAGGCTTACATGCCAGGGGCTGAGGCGCCCGCGTCTTGGCTGGAGCGATTCCCAGGCGATGTCCACCCGGGCCGAGTTGATCCCGGCCGCGGCCATCTTCGCAATCACGGCACGGCGGGTCGAGTCGGAGTACTGGCTCCACGTGCAATGGAACTGGACGCCGACGGTGGGCCCCGAGGTCAGTTTGGCGGTCTGCGTAGCCGCGCCGGCCGATGAGACGGCACAGCAAAGCAAGGCGGCAATGGGGGCGATGCGGCGGCGGATCGCGTAGGAGGGTAGCGGCGAAGTAGGTCGATTGCGAAGCACGCTAGGTCTATCGGCCTAGAGCGCGGACAGGTCAATTTTCAAGTGGCTAAGCTAGGACGGCCCCGCCGACGTAGCTCAGCTGGTAGAGCACTTCACTCGTAATGAAGGGGTCCCCGGTTCGAGTCCGGGCGTCGGCTCTTCGAGATTTGCAGCGGCTTTGCCGCCGACTACTTTCCAGGCGCGTCGGGCGAGGGTACCGAGGGGGTACCGAACGCCCTGATGAAACCGCACACCGCGTCGATTGCGAGCAGTATCCGACCCCGATTGCCGGAGGGCTACGACGGCAGGCTGCTTCATTCCGAACAAGGACCCGATCCTCCGGATCGAAGCGCCCATATGCGCGAGCTCGGCGATGATCTGAGCGCGGGCGTCTTTGAGGGGCTGATACGAGGCCCGGTGGTTCCCCTGCATCGGCCGCATGACTTGTCTGGGCGTGAATCCCAGCTCCGCGGCTCTGCTCTCCGCGTAACGGACAAGTGCTTCGGTAGAGGGTTGCAGGGAGACAATCTTGTTCCTGAGGCCGCGAAGGTTCTTCGCTGCCTCAGTCTGGGGCTCCGCGACTCTTCGCTTCCGTCCGGGCTCGCGCTCGTCCGCTACGCGTTCCTCGATGTGCCGGCTCATCAGGGCGTGCGCCTTCTTTGCCTGACGGACTTGCTCCTCCACGGCCTGATCTTCTGCTCCCTCGCGTGAGCCAAAGAACTCGCGGAGGGCCTCGGCGTCTCCGTATTCCTCAACCACGTCGTAGAGGAGCCAGAGCCGTTGCTCTTCGAGTTGCCGGATGCTTGTCGCGCCGTGCTTCTCCTTCTCCGGCGCGAGCATCCATTCGACCCGAGCAGCGAGATCGTCGAGCGGAGGTTGCTCGCTGACGCGATTCACGAAGCGGCTGAGGCCATCCAGAACATCCTGGGCGAGCTCGGCGCGGTCTTTTCCGTTGCCGCGCCCGACGCGGTCACGCCTGACTACTACCTCGCCGGCGGGAGAGCAGAACAGACAGACTGAGAGCGGACAGGCGCTCGTTGAGCTACCGAGGCCCCTGCTCTTTAAACCGAGGGGCAGGGGCCTCGCAAGGGTAGTAGTCTGGGGCTCGTGACAAACGGCAACCTCTACGACTACCGCGTTATGGTCGAGTCCATGAACGGCGCCGGGACGAACCTCCGTCTCCTTAGCTCGGACAAGATCGAGGAGGGGCAAATCTTCGTGGTGAGGGGGCAGCGTTGTCTCGTCAGCAACGTTGCGCCTGACCCCCAAATACGTCCCGATGAGGCGCAGATCATCTTCGTCCATTGCATAGTCGTGGACGAGCCACCCGGCTAGAGGCCGCCTACCCAGGGCAGGCACAGGAGGGCAGCATGGAGAAGTGGGAGTACACGACGGAGAGGTTTTCGTATGACGAGGCGGGCGGGGACGGTAGTTCGATGGAAGAACAACTGAACCACCTGGGCGAGCAGGGATGGGAGCTCGTCGGTTTCTCGGGGATCATCAACGAAACCGACGAGCGGTACTTCCAGGCCGTCTTGAAGAGGCCGAAACAAGCGTAGGCCCCAAAAGAAACCTAGCCCCCGGGGGCTTGCAAGCAGAGGCGATCCCGGGGGCTCTAAGCCGCGGTTTTTAGTCCCGTCGAAGTTCTAAGTTAGACTTCGGTTGTCTTGATCCGCGATCTCACAGACGCGATGCAGGACTACCTGAAGGAGATCCACAAGCTCCGCATGGAAGGTCGCAAGGCGACCACCTCTGCGATCGCCGAGCGCATGGCCGTCAGGCCGCCGTCGGTAACGGCGATGCTCAAGCGGTTGACCGCCCTCGGGCTCGCGGAGCATGCGCCCTACCGAGGCGTCGAGCTGACTGCTTCGGGAAAGCGCGTCGCGCTCGAGGTGATTCGCCACCACCGGCTCCTCGAGCAGTACCTCGCGCAGGCGCTTGGGCTCAGCCTCGATGCGGTGCATTCGGAGGCCGAGCGCCTCGAGCACGCCATCTCCGAGGAGCTCGAGGCGCGCATCGATCGCTCGCTCGGGTATCCGACCCATGATCCCCATGGGGATCCGATCCCCGACTCCGAGCTCCGCATCGACCGGGCGCGTTTGCGCACGCTTGCGAGCCTCGAGCCTGGGGAAGAGGCCACGATCCGCCGCGTTCCGGACGACGACGACGAGCTCTTGCGTTACCTCTCGAAGCTTGCGCTCGTCCCGGGCGAGAAGGTGAAGCTGAGGCGAGCCGAGCCCTTCGGGGGGCCGCTCACCGTCCGCGTCGGGCAGGCAGAGCACGCGATCTCGCGCGAGCTCGCCGACGGAATCGGCGTCACCTCAGAGTGAGCGCGCCGGCTCCCCCGGAAGATTCGCCCGACCGGAAGCACCTGGTTCACGTCGAGCACGCGCTGCCGGGCGAGGCCCGCGTGCTCGCGGCTGCCGAGCGGTCCCTCTCGGGAGAGCGGCGGGGGCTGCGCGCGCTTCTGCCGTTCCTCGGGCCCGCGTTCATCGCGGCTGTCGCCTACGTCGATCCTGGCAACTTCGCGACCAACGTCGCCGCCGGCTCAAAGTTCGGCTACACGCTCCTCTGGGTCGTTCTCGCGGCGAACCTGATGGCGATGCTCGTCCAGTCGCTCTCGGCGAAGCTCGGGATCGCGACCGGGATGAATCTCGCCGAGGTCTGTCGCGACCGTTTCCCGCAGCCGGTCGTCTACTTCCTCTGGCTCCAGGCCGAGGCGATCGCGATGGCGACCGACCTCGCCGAGTTCGTCGGCGCCGCGCTCGGGCTCGTGATCCTCTTCGACATGCCGCTGTTCGTGGCCGGGCTCGTGATCGCGGTCGTCGCGTTCGGCGTGCTGGCGCTCCAGGAGCGCGGCTTCCGTCGCGGCGAGGCCGTGATCGCCGGGCTCGTCGGGGCGATCGTCTTTTCTTTCGCAATCGAGGTCTTCCTCGCGCCGGTCTCAGGCCAGAAGGTGCTCGGCGGGACCTTCGTGCCGCACCTTCCCGGCAGCGAGGCGACCCTGCTCGCGGTCGGGATCATCGGCGCGACCGTCATGCCGCACGTCATCTACCTGCACTCGGCGCTGACCCAACGCCGCCTCGTCGGCGTCGACGACGAGGCGCGGCGTCGCATCTTCCGGTTCGAGCTCGTCGACGTCGTGATCGCCATGAGCATCGCCGGCTTCATCAACATGGCGATGCTGACGACGGCCGCCGCGGTCTTCCACACGCAGGGGCTCATGGGCGTCGGGAGCGATTTGACGCTCGTCGCGACCGAGCTGGGAAAGCACCTGCACGCGGACTCGGGGACGGTGTTCGGGATCGCCCTCCTCGCCTCTGGAATCTCCTCGTCGTCGGTCGGGACGCTGGCGGGTCAGGTCGTGATGCAAGGGTTCATCAGGCGTCAGATCCCTCTCTTTGTGCGGCGGGGCGTGACGATGGTGCCGGCGCTGACCGTGCTTGCGATCGGCGCGAGCCCGTCGCATTCGCTCGTCCTGAGCCAGGTGTTCCTCTCGTTCGGGATCCCGTTTGCGCTCGTGCCGCTCGTCCTCTTCACCCGCGATTCGAAACTGATGGGCGGGCTCGTGAACCGGCGGCTGACGACCGGCCTCGCGGTCGTCATCGCGACGCTCATCATCTGCCTCAACGTGTATCTCCTAGAGCAGACCTTCCTAACCTGATCTCTCGCTTCCCTGACCGGCGCCGGCTCCCGCCCGGCGAAGCCGGGCTCCGCCGCCGCCTCGCGCCGCTGCGCACCCTCCAGCGAGCGGGCCGTGTGGCCTAACACTGTCCCGCTCGCCTACGGGCACGCAGCGACACGTCAGGAAACCGAGAGGGAGGAGGCACCGACTCGGAAGGACTTACTTCCCCGGACCCGGCGTCAGGAAACCGAGAAAGGGGTCGAGCTTGGTGAGCGCCTTGCTAGTCGCCGACGAGGGCATGCCGTAGCTCTACGAGGCGCTCGCGCCTCAAGTCCTGGCTCTCTCCGCGCGAGACGCGCGCGAGCAGGTTCTCGACGAGGGGCGCGAGCTCGATCGGGTTGAACGGCTTCGTGACGTAGTCGACGCCGCCCAGCTGGAGGCCGCGGGCCTGGTCGCGGAGCTCCGCTCTCGCGGTGAGGAAGACGATGGGGATGTTCTGGGTCCCGTCGTCGCCGAGCAACTCCTTCAGGACCTGCCAGCCGTCCATGCCCGGCATCATCACGTCCAGCAGGATCACGTCCGGGAGCTCGTCCCGCGCAGCGGCCAACCCCGCGAGCCCATCGTGAGCCTCGCGCACCTGCATCCCGGCCGCCTCGAGGTTCACCCGGCACAGAAGCCGGATCGGCGCTTCGTCGTCGATTACGAGAACTCGCACCAAGTCTGGATCTCTATACCCGGCCGGTCGGCGGGTCACTCCCCCTCGACCGCCTGCTCGCGGGCGAGCGGAAGCTCGAAGGCAAAGCTCGAGCCTCCGCCTTCGACCGAGTCGACCCAGATCCGGCCGCCCATTGCGCTGACCAGCCCTCGCGCAATGAACAGCCCGAGACCGGCGCTTCCGGACCCCCGAGAGGTCTCGGTCCGGTGGAACTTCGAGAAGATTCGCTCGCGCTCGGCCTCGGGGATTCCCTGTCCCTCGTCGGCGATGCGCACCTCGACGCGGCCGCTTCGGCTGTGCGCTTCGACGGTCACCGTGCCGCCCTGGGGCGAGAACTTGACCGCGTTGTCGAGCAGGTTCGTGAGGATCTGGCTCAGCTTTTCGCGATCGGCCGAAGCCGCAAGGGGCTCGTCGGGCAAGAGGAGGACGAACTCGTGCCCGTTCACGTTAGGGGTCTGCCGGATGCTCGTCACGGCCTCGGACACGACCGCGCGAAGATCGGTCGGAACCAACTCGACCTGCAGGTCGCCGGCCTCGAGTCGCGCGACTCCGAGCAGCGCGTCGACGATCGAGGTCAGGCGCTGCGCCTCGGATGCGATGTAGCCGAGGAAGGTCTGCCGTTCCGGCTCGCCGAAGAGCACGTCGCGGCGCAGGAGCGTCTCCGCGAAGCCGTAGATCGACGTCAGCGGCGCTCTTAGCTCGTGGGACACAGTCGAGACGAAGTCCGACTTCATCTGCTCCACGATTCGCTCGGCCGAGACGTCGCGGAACGCAAAGATCCGACCCGAGACCGCGCCGACCGGATCGCGCATGATCGCCTCCGTCAGCGAGAGCCAGGCCTCCTCGCCGCCTCGCTGCACCGAGACGAGCCGTTCGCCGTGCGAGCTGTCGTCGTCGGCTGTGAGCTCCCGCTGCAGGACCTCGAGCGGCGTCCGCCCGAGAGCCGCGGCCGAAGGAACTCCCGTGATCTGCTCCGCGGCTTCGTTCCAGAGGACGACCTTGCCCTCGCGGTCGACGGCCACGATTCCATCGGCGATGTTCGCGAGGATGGCGTAGCTGCGTTCGCGCTCCACGGCGACCCGCTGGTAGAGCTCCGCGTTCGAGAGCACCGCAGACGCGTTGGCGGCTAGGGCGGCCAGCGCTTCGATCTCCTCCTCACGCCAGACGCGCGGGTGTTGCGAGTAGACCGCGAGCACGCCTCGGAGCCCTCCTTCGAGCCCAACGAGCGGGACACCGAGGTACCCGGAATGCCCGGCAGCGAGAACCGGGTCGTCTGCGAGCAAGCGCGCGTCCTCAGCCGCGTCCGCGAAGACAACCGGCGCCCGCGCCTGGACGACGTCGCCCGCGGGCCGAGCCGTAGCCGGCTGCCTCGATCCGACCACCGTCGGCGCAGTCCTGCCGCCGACAGCGGTGACGACGAGCTCCTCACCGTCGACAACGTGGATAGCGCAGGCGTCGGCGCCGAGCAAGGCAGGCGCCTGGCCGGCCACCTCTTCCAGGATCGCGGCCGGGTCGAGCTTGGTCGCGAGCAGCCCTCCCATCCGCGCGAGCTGTTGGGAGAGCGCTCGCGAGGTTCGCTCGCTTTCGTAGAGCTCGCTCCGCTCGAGCCCACCGCGCGCCGCGCCCGCGAGCCGGCGGCCGAGTTCGAGGTCGTCGTCGCTGAACGAACGCTGGTCGGCGAAGAAGACGACCACGAGGCCGCCCTCCTCTCGGCGCGGTGGATCGACCGGTATTGCGAGCAGAGATCGGAAGCCCGCAAGCCGCCGCCAGTCGCTCCCAAAGCGGTCGTCGTCGTCCAGCGATGACGCGGACAGGAGCCGCCGGTCACGCGCGGCTTCCGAGAGGACAGACGCGGGCTCGGGGACCCCGTCGACGAACGACCGGGCGAGATCCTCGGGCAGCTCGTACGCGGCAGCAAGCTCGAGGCCGCGCGCTCCCGGCATCAGGACGGCTGCGAACGAGCCCCCCAGCGCCTCGCTCGCAGCGTGCGCGACCGCGTCGAGCGTCGCCGGTTGCGACAGCGGCTCCGCGAGCGCCGAGGCGATCCCGTAGAACCCCCGCTGCACTCGAGCCTGGCGCACGCTCTGCTCGAAGCTCGCCGCGTTCCGAACGGCGAGCGAGGCAAGACCCGCGAACGTTTCGAGAAGATTGGCCTCGAGCTTCCCGAAGCGGCGGTCCGGGTCTCTCGTCGCGACCCCGAGCACGCCTCGGCGCTCGCCGGACCACGTCATGGGAGCCGCGATCGCGCTTGCGAACCCTTCGTACGCCTGGTGGGGCACGGGCTCGCCGAAGCGTCCTTCGAGCTCACGATCGACCGGGAACTCGAACTCCACCAGTTCGGGATCGAGCCCGTAGACGGCTGCGCAGCGAAGCATCGAGCGATCCGCGTCGTAGAGGTAGCAATCCGCGGCATCCGCGTCGAGCAGCTTCGTCACCTCGACGACGAGCCGCTGGAGCACGGTTTCCAGGCGGAGCTCGCTCGTCACGACCTGTGCGGCCTTGAGGAGCGCTGTCTGCTGCCCGAGCCGCTGAGCGTCCTCCTCGAGGAGCTGCGCGACGTGGATAGCGATCCCGACCTCCCGGGCGACGGCCTCCGCGAGCGCGACCTCGGCGCCCGACCACGGGCCCGGCTCGGAGCGATGCAGGACGAAGACGCCGATCATCCGGTCGAACACGAGCACCGGCGTCGCGAGCACGGCAAGCGTGTCGAGGTCGAGCAGGACTCTCGTCCCGCCCAGCGTCGGGTCCTCAAGGTCCGCGTCGTCCCGGATGTCCCCGATCGCCACGGTGCGCCGGTCGCGGGCCGCCAGGTTCGAAGCGGCGAGGCGCTCTGCCGCAGCCCCGATCGGGACGAACCCCTCCGCATCCCACTCGGCGCGGATCGGCATCGGCTCGCCCGGCTCGCCCAGGCGGAGAAAGCAACGCGTGACGCCGGCAGCCACGCCGGTCTCTTCGACGGCGACCCGGAGGACGGCTTCCAGGTCGAGCTCCGAGCGCACCTTCCGGCCGATGGAAGCGACCAGCCGCTCACGCTCGAGCGCCTCGGCCAGCGCATTGGCGGACCGGGTGCGGTCGAGCGCGAGTGCTGCCTCGGCGGCGAGGGCTTGGAGGAGGGCGAGCTCGTCGCCCGTGAAGACCCTCGGCGCCCCCGTCGTTGCGATCACGAGCACCGCCGGCACCTTCTCGCCCGAGACGAGCGGCACGAAGACCGCGCTTTTCGCCCCGACCTTGTCGGCGAGGCGCCGATTCACACGTGGTGAGCCGGCGACGTCGTAGATGACTACCGGGCCTCCTTCGAACGCAGCGCTCGCAATTCCGGACGGCTCCTGCTCGAAGTCGAGGGTGACCTCCTGCCACCACTCGGTGTCCCCACGGAGGGCGCGCGCGAGTAAGCCGGACGCACGCTTGCCGTCGTCGCTGACGAGCGCGAGCGCCGCGAAGTCGATGCCAGGCATCGAGAGGCATTCTTCGACGAGCGTCAGGCCGACGGCATGCTCGTCGCGCGCCCGCGCAAGTGCGCTCGACAGCGAGGCGATCGCCGTCAGTCTCCGATCAGCTCCAGATGCCGGCTCGGTCCCGTTCGGCGGGATCGGCGGCGGTGCCGCGGCCGACTCCCGGCGACGTGGTCCAAACAGCATCAGCAGGCCAGACGGAGGGTCACTAGGCGAGAGGGATGATAGGGAGAGCCGCCAACCGCCGCCAGAGGCGCGGGCAGGGATCGAGAAACGGCTATACACCTTGAAAAGATGGGCCGTCCGGCCTATTCACAAGAGGCGAGTACCCGGTTACCGTCCCGGCACTGGGCGATGCAAACCGCGGTTTGTGCGTACCTGGCCACGATGGCCGCGGTGAGCAATCTGGGAGGCCCGCCGCACTGACCCCCCGAGCGGCGGGCTTCCTTTTCTCGACCACTGACCGCTCCCCCGCTCCCGCGCGGCGGAGCCGCGCTCCGCGGGGGAGCTGCCGTCGCTCGCGGCACGATGGCCTACTGG
>JBGOSR010000077.1:0-9078 GCA_041476065.1 Gaiellaceae bacterium | reverse complement strand
GCTCTGGCGCTTCCTCGTCGAGCTGCACGAGCAGGGGCGCCCCGCAACGGCGACGCCACCGTGAGCCAGACTGAAGAACTCCTCGGTACGGTCGCGGTCGTCGGTTTCCCCAACGTCGGCAAGTCGACGCTCGTCAACCGGCTGACCGGCTCGCGCCAGACGGTCGTCCACGAGACGCCGGGCGTGACACGCGACCGGAAGGAGGTCGTCTGCGAGTGGTCCGGTCACCGCTTCCTGCTCGTTGACACCGGCGGCGTCGACATCGTCGACCCCTCGCCGCTCACGAAGCAGGTCGCCGAGCAGGCTCGGACGGCGATCGCCGAAGCCGACCTCGTCCTCTTCGTGGTTGACACGCGGACCGGGATCACGCCCGGCGACGAGGAGCTGGCGACGATCCTGCGTCACTCGCGCAAGCCGGTCTTCCTGATCGCGAACAAGATCGACGAACCGGGGCGGGAGGCGGACGCCCTGGAGTTCCACAGGCTCGGCCTCGGCGATCCGATTCCCCTCTCGGCGGTGCACGGGCACGGCACCGGCGACCTGTTGGATGCGATCGTCGCGCGCCTGCCCGGGAGCGGGCCCCCCGAGGCAGGAGATGACGCGATCCGCGTGGCGATCCTCGGCCGGCCCAACGCGGGCAAGTCGAGCCTGCTGAACGCGTTCCTCGGCGAGGAGCGCGTGATCGTTTCCGAGCAGCCAGGAACGACGCGCGACTCGATCGACACGGTGCTGAAGCGCGGCGACCGGACGTTCGTCCTCATCGACACTGCCGGCCTCCGCCGTAAGCAGAAGCAGCGACAGGGGATCGAGTACTACTCGGAGCTGCGGGCCCTGCAGGCGGCCGAGCGAGCGGACGTCGTCCTCGTCCTCGTCGATGCGAGCCAGGGAGTCGTCGAGCACGACCTTGCGTTCGCAGACATCGCGCGGAAGTCGATGTCCTCGACGCTCGTCGTGCTCTCCAAGTGGGACATCGCCGAGGTGGGCATCGAAGAGGTCCGCGACCGGCTCGAGCCGCGGTTGCGCCAGCGACCGCCGATGGTCGCCGCCTCGGCGAAGACCATGCGCGGCGTGGGGAAGGTCCTCGACCGCGTGGAGGAGCTCTATGCCAAGCACACGGCGCGGATCTCCACCGGCGAGCTGAACCGTTTTCTCGGCGAGCTGCGGGAGGCCCGCGAGCCTCCGTCGCGAAACGGGAAGCGCCTGAATCTCCTCTACGGCACCCAGACAACCGTGCGCCCACCCCGCTTCCGCTTCTTCGTCAACGACCCCGGCCTGATCACGCGGGACTACGGCTACTGGGTCGAGAACCAGCTCCGTGACCGGTTCGACCTCGAAGGCGTGCCCGTCGCGATCGACTTCGTGAGGCGCTCGTGAACGTCGTCGTCGTCGGCGCGGGCGCGTGGGGGACAGCCTTCGGGCACCTGCTGGCCGAGCGCGGTCACGACGTGACGCTCGCCGCTCGCGATGCGGAGCAGGTGCGCGCGATCACAGAGACTGGGAAGAACCCGAACTACCTCTCGGACGTCTCGCTCGCCGGAATGGACGCTGTGCTGATCGACGATGCACCTCTCGCCGGAGCCGACCTCGTCGTGCTGGCGGTTCCGAGCCGGGCTTTCAGCGAGGTCGCTGCCGCGCTTCCCGGCGACGGGCCGGTTCTCAGCCTGACGAAGGGCCTCGACCCGGGCTCGGGCAACAGGCTCTCGACGTTGCTCGGCGGCCGGCCGGTGGCGGTTCTCTCGGGACCGAACTTCGCGGAGGAGATCGGCCACGGGCTGCCGGCGGCCGCGGTGATCGCGACCGAGGACGAGGAGCTCGCCGAGCGGCTCCAGGGGGAGATCAACTCACTGATCTTCCGCATCTACATCAACCGAGATCTCGTCGGCACCGAGCTCGCTGCGGCGTCGAAGAACGTGGTCGCTCTTGCAGCCGGCGGCGTTGACGGGCTCGGCCTGGGCGACAACGCGAAGAGCGGGATCGTCACGAGAGGCCTCGCCGAGATGGCTCGGCTAGGCGAGGCCTGCGGCGGCCGCGGCGAGACGTTCGCCGGGCTGGCCGGCATCGGGGACCTGATCGTCACGTGCTGGTCGAGCCACGGGCGAAACCGGCGTGCCGGCGAAATGATCGCGCGAGGTTCGTCGCCCGAGGAGGCCGCCGCTGAGATCGGCACCGTCGAGGGCCTGACGACCGCGCCTGTGTTGCGGGCGCTCTCCCAGCGGGTCGGCGTCGAGATGCCGATCACGAACGCCGTCTGCGAGATCCTCGACGGGCGGAGCCTCGACGAGCTGATCGCGGGACTCATGGGCAGGCGTCCGACGGCAGAATAGGATGTCGGTGATGCGAATCGCCCCGATTGGCCTACTCGTAGCGCTTGCGCTTGCGGCCTCGGGCTGCGGCGCCGCCAAGCAGGGCGCTGCCACGGGCGGTGCGGGCCTTGTCCCTGCGACGGCGCCCGCTTTCGTCGCGATCGATTCCGACCTCGGCTCCGATCAGTGGCGGAAGGCAGACGCGCTGCTCAAGAAGTTTCCGATTCGCTCGCAGGCAGTGAAGACGCTCGACTCGGTGATGAGCCAGTCAGGCCTCGACTACGAGAAAGATGTGAAGCCCGCGCTCGGCCCCGAAGTGGACCTCGTCTGGCTCGATCTTGCGAACAACGGCTCGAATGTCGTCGCTCTGACGAAGCCGAAGGACGAGGCGAAGTTCAAGGCTCTCATCGCCAAGGCCAACCCATCCGGCTCGAAGGTAGCGACCGGAAAGGTTGGCGGCTGGACGGTGCTCGCGAACTCACAGGCGCAGATCGACCGCTTCCAAAGCGCGTCCGGCGACGCCAAGAAGCTCCGCGACGACAGCACGTTCAGGGACGCAATGGCTCGGCTGCCGAGCGACGCGGTCGTCAAGGCATACGCCAAGGGGACGAGCCTCGTCGATGCGCTCACCCAGGTCGTGCCGGCGACGACGATGCCGCGAGGTGCCTTCGACATGCCATCGGCACAACGACCGGACTACGTCGCCGCTGCGCTCGCCGCTCAGAGCGACGGTCTTCGGTTCGCCGTCGCCTACCGGCTGCAGCAGGATCCGAAAATTGCACCGTACAAGTCGACGTTCGTCGGTCAAGTGCCCGGCGACGCGCTCGTGTTCCTGACGTTCCGCGGCGGGGACCAGCTCGCTCAGGTTCAGTCCAACCCGGCCTATCAGCAGGGGCTCCGGCAGTTCGAGCAGATGCTGGGCGTCAAGGTCGCGCCTCTAATCGGCCTGTTGAAGGGCGAGGTTGCGTTCTACGTCCGGCCGCAGGCCCCGATTCCGGAGTTGACGCTAGTCGCCGAGGCGGCCGACGAGCAGTCGGCCCTCACTCTGGTCGACGGGTTGATGTTCCGCCTGACGCCGAAGATCGCAACCGCCCAGCAGGACGGCATCACCGTGAAGAGCGCGAACTTCGGGAAGTTCGTCGTCCACTACGCGGTGTTCGACGGCAAGCTGATCATCACGAACGGCGACCAGGGGATCCAGGCGTTCCGCTCGAACGACTCGAAGCTGCCGGATGCAAAGGCGTACAAGGCTGCGCGGAAGGCGGCCGAGGCTCCGGACGAGTCCGCGGGCTTCGCGTACGTCGACCTGAAGGACGGGATTCCGCTCATCGAGCGCTATGCAGGCGTCGCCGGAACCTCGGTGCCGCCGCAGGTGAACCAGAATCTCGCGCCGCTCCAATCGTTCCTCGCGTGGGCCACAGTCGATGGTCGAACGAGCGTCGCGAACGTCTTCCTGCAGATTGGCTAGCCTTCGCCGCCGTGGCAGTACGCGACTTTCTCTTCACGTCTGAATCCGTCACCGAAGGGCACCCCGACAAGATCGCCGACCAGGTTTCGGACTCGGTCCTCGATGCGGTTCTCACAGACGACGCCAACGGCCGCGTCGCCTGCGAGACGCTGATCACGACCGGCCTCGTCGTCGTCGCGGGTGAGATAACGACCGAGACGTACGTGGACGTCGCGCGGGTCGTTCGCGACCGGATCGCGCAGATCGGCTACACACACTCGGAGTGGGGCTTCGATGCGCACACGTGCGGAGTCGTGATCGCGATCGACGAGCAGTCGCCGGACATCGCCCAGGGCGTCGACGCCTCCTACGAGGTGCAGCACGATCCGGGCGACGACGATCCTCTCGACAAGGTCGGCGCGGGCGACCAGGGAATGATGTTCGGGTACGCGACGAACGAGACGCCGGAGCTGATGCCGCTGCCGATCATGCTCGCGCACAAGATCTGCAAGCGCCTGGCGGAGGTGCGCAAGGCCGGCGACTTGCCGTACCTGCGCCCAGATGGAAAAGCACAGGTCACCGTTCGCTACGAGGTCGACGAGCACGGCTTCCAGCGGCCGGTCGAGATCGATCGCATCCTCGTCTCGACACAGCACTCGGACGGGATCAGCTCCGAGGACCTGATCAAGCCGGACATCGTCGAGCGCGTCCTGCGGCCGATTCTGCCCTCGGATCTCTATGACGAGAAACGGCTGCTCTCCGACCGCGAGTTCGTCTACGTGAACCCGACCGGCAAGTTCGTGCTCGGCGGCCCGATGGGCGACACGGGGCTCACCGGCCGCAAGATCATCGTCGACACCTACGGCGGAGCGGCCAGGCACGGCGGAGGCGCGTTCTCGGGCAAGGACCCGACGAAGGTCGACCGCTCAGCCGCCTACGCGGCCCGCTACGTGGCGAAGAACCTCGTCGCTGCCGAGCTCGCCGACCGGATCGAGGTCAACGTCGCATACGCGATCGGTGTCGCGCATCCGGTCTCGATCGCGGTGCGGACGTTCGGCACCGAGCGCGTCCCGGTCACCAGGATCGAGGAGCTCGTGCAGGAGCATTTCGACCTGAGGCCCGGCGCGATCATCCGGGACCTCGACCTCCAGCGCCCGATCTACGCGAAAACCGCTGCCTATGGCCACTTCGGGCGCGACGACCACGACTTCACGTGGGAGCGCACCGACAAGGCCGACGCGCTGCGCGCAGCCGCAGGGCTTGCAGAAGAGGCCCGCGTCTAGAACATGCGGGTCGCCGCAGTGCTGGCGCTCGTGCTCGTACTGACACCGGCGGCGTCTGCGACACACCCTGGCTGGTTCTTCAATGCCCGGATGAACCTCGACAGCGACTCCGCTCGGGAACATCTCTTCGCGAGCTACCTGACGCATCCCGACGAAGCCAGGATCTACGTCGTGGACAGCTGCCGCGGGAACGACCTGCGTTATGACCTTGCCGCACCGGGCGTGCACATGTTTCGCGACTCGATCCATGGGTCCCGCGACCTGGGGCGCCCGGGGGTTCTGTTCAGCATCCACTATCCGGACGGGCACACGATCGCGCGGGTCGCGCGGCTTCGCGTCCAGCAGCGCGATGAGTGCCCAACCCCCGTTTCGCTGTTCGACTACTCGACGGAGAGCCCGCCACGCCCACCGCCCGAGGGTCTTGTCCTCCAGGACTTCGTCGTCCAGGTCCACGACTATTCGCGACGGTACTCGGGGCCAGAGCTCAGGCTCGCGGAGTTTTACGGAACGAGCGAGCCCGGGCCCGTTCTCTCAACCCGCTTCAGCTACTTCCGCTACTCGGTGCGAAGCCGGACGTACGCGCCGTATCGAATGGTCCTCAAGCCGGCTTGACGAAGAGCCCGGCGGCGGCCTTCTCGCCGATTGCCTGCTCGCGCCCGTCGACCTTGATCGTGAACTGCCCGGCCGCCGGCTGAACCTCGCGGACCTCGATCTTCGTGCCGGGGACGAAGCCCTCGTCGTAGAACCAGTGCAGGAGCTCTCCGTCGTGCTCGGCGAGTCGGACGATCGTCGCGCGCTTGCCCGGCTCGAGCGCGGCGAGCGGTGCGAGCTCTCCGTTCTCCGCCTGCTCGACGGCCGGGTCGACCGGCCAGCCGTGCGGGCAGCGGTCCGGATAGCCGAGCTTCTCCTCCATGCGCTCGACCATCTCGTCGGAGAACGTCTCGCCGATCTCGTCTGCGTAGACGTGCGCCTCCCCTGCCGTGTAGCCCATGAAGTCGGTCAGGAGCCGCTCGACGATCCGGTGCTTGCGGACGACCCGCTCTGCACGCTTGCGCCCCGACGGCGTGAGCAGCGCCTCTTTGTGCTCTCCTCGCCGGACGAGGCCTTCCTTCTCGAGGCGCTTCAGCATCTCCCCGGCCGAGGCGCGCGAGACGCCGAGCATCTCGGCCACACGCGAGGCGAGCGTGGGGGAGCCTCCCGACTGCGGGCTGTACTCGCCGATCGGAAAGGCGAGGAAATAGATCGTCTCGAGGTACTCGTCGATCGAGTGCCGCTGGGCCATCGGTTCGAATATAGTCTGATGTGCCAGCTGTAAGGGAACCCTTACACTAGACCTAAGGAGCACCGTGGGCGCAGGGATCGTGATGTTGCGAGAGGGCTTCGAGGCGTCCCTCGTCGTCGGGATCGTGCTCGCCTTCCTCAACCGCACGGGCCGCCGCGAGGGGTTCGTAGCCGTCTGGATCGGGACGTTCGGCGCCCTGCTGCTCAGCGTCGTTACCGCGGGCCTGCTCTTCGCCGTCGGCTCCGAGCTCCAGGGCCGCGCGGCTGCGCTCTTTGAAGGTAGCGCGATGCTGTTCGCAGCCGCGCTCCTGACCTGGATGATCTTCTGGATGCGCCGCCAGGCACGCACGATCAAGCACGAGCTCGAGGAGCAGGTCGCACACGCGCTCGCAACAGGGTCCGCCTACGCGCTCGCGCTCGTTGCGTTCTTCGGGGTGCTGAGGGAAGGAGTCGAGACCGCCCTCTTCCTCTTCGGGACGGTCGAAGGCTCGAACAAGCTCCTCGCCAGCACGAGCGCGACCATCGGCCTTGCCGGCGCAGTCATGCTCGGGTACGCCTTCTACCGAGGGGCGGCCAGGCTCAACCTGCGGCGGTTCTTCAGCGTGACGAGCGTCCTGCTCCTCGTCTTCGCCGCCTGGCTCCTGGCGCAGGGGCTCCACCAGCTCGCCAACGCGCAGGTGTTTCCTCAGAGCCTGCCGGTGCTTGGCGCCGCATTCGCAGCGCTCGCCGGGCCGACGCTCTACTTCTACCTCCGCCCGGCGAAGAAGCCCGTCACTTCCTAACCGTAGGCTGGCGGCATGAGCCGCTACGCCTCCGTGTACCCGCTCGTGACGACGCGCGCGCTCGCGCGTCCGTTCACGTACGAAGTGGCTGACGACGTCGAGCGCGGGGCGGTCGTCTCAGTCCGGCTCGGCGGCGCCAAGCAGCGCGGCGTCGTCGTCGACGTCAGCGATACGCCTACTGCCGGGATCAAGGCCGCGCCGATCGAGCGCGTCGAGGAATCACTCTCACCGGCGCTCGTCGAGCTCGCGCTCTGGGTCGCCGACTACTACGGATCGACGCCGGGCCGCGCGCTTGCGCTCATCGCGCCGCCGAAGCGGGCACGCCGGAAGGAGCTGCCGCAGCCGGCCGAACGGGATTCGCTGCCCGGCGAGGCCGAGCCGGAGAGCCTTACCGCCTCGCAGGAGCGCGCGCTCGTGAGGCTGCGCGAGGCATTCGAGGGCGACGGCGGCCATTTCCTGCTCTACGGCGCGACCGGAAGCGGGAAGACCGAGGTCTACCTCCAGGCAGCAGGCGACGCGCTCGAGCGAGGACTCGGCGTGATCGTCCTCGTTCCGGAGATCGCGCTTGCGCCGCAGACCGTCGGGCGGTTTCGCGCGCGTTTCGGCGACCGGATCGCGATTCTCCACTCGTCGCTGACGGAAGCCGAGCGCCGAGACGAACGCGAGCGAATCGCCTCGGGCGAGGCGCCGATCGTGATCGGGGCACGCTCGGCGGTCTTTGCTCCGCTGCCGCGTGTGGGGCTGATCTGCGTCGACGAGGAACACGACGCCGCGTACAAGCAGGAGTCCGATCCGCGCTACGACGCGCGAACGGTGGCGGCGAAGCGCGCATCGCTCGAGGGAGCCGTGGCGATCTACGGGAGCGCGACCCCGAGGCCGGAAAGCTGGCAGGCCCTCGAGCGGCTCGATCTGGGCCAGCGGGTCGGCGCGGCGCTGCCGTCGGTGAGGGTCGTCGACCTGCGAGGCGAAGCCGGCTACCCGCTCTCGGCTCCGTTGCTCGCCGCGCTGGGCAAGGTGGCGGAGGAGGGTGGGAAGGCGATCCTGCTCCTCAACCGCCGCGGAATGGCGCCCGCGCTGCATTGCCGGGCCTGCGGAGAAACCCGCCGCTGCCCCAACTGCGATGTCGCGCTCGTCCTCCACCGCGACGAGCTCCTGCACTGCCACCACTGCGCGTTCGTCGAGCCGATGCCCGAGGCCTGCCCCGAGTGCGGCTCCGTCGAGCTGGCGCGGATCGGCGCGGGGACGCAGCGGCTCGAGCGCGAGCTCGAAGAACGCGTCCCGGAGCTCGAGCGCTTCCGGCTCGACGCCGACGCGGTCGCCGAGCGCGGAGTGCTGACGGACACTCTGCGCCGGTTCGCCGCTTCCGACCGCTCGGTGCTCGTCGGCACACAGATCGTCGCCAAGGGGCACCACTTCACCGGCGTCTCGCTGGCAGCAGTGATCGACGCCGACACGGGGCTGGGCATCCCGGACTTCCGCGCGGAGGAGCGAACCTTCCAACTCGTTACCCAGCTTGCAGGGAGGAGCGGCAGGGATGCGCCCGGCCGCGTGATCGTCCAGAGCTTCCAGCCCGAGTCTCGCGCGGTCGCTCTGGCTGCGCGGCACGACGTGGAAGGCTTCCTCGAAGGCGAGCTCGCCCGGCGGAAGGAGCTCGGCTATCCGCCGTTTCGGCACATCGTTCGCGTGCTCGTCTCGGGCCCGGACCGCGACGACGTGCTGAAGGCCGGGAGAGAGCTGGCCGCCGGGCTCGAGGGCGTCGCCGGAGACCTGCTCGGGCCGGCCGAGCTCTTTCGCCTCCGCGGGCGCCACCGCGCGCAGCTCGTGATCAAGACCGATCGGCCCCGAAAAGTCGCCTCCCGTGCCGCGAAGCTCCTCGGTGCAGGCGCGGTCGCGATGCGCGAAGCGCAACTCTCGGCAGTCGTCGACGTAGACCCCCAAAGCGTCTGACTAGACTCGGGATCGTGGCCGAAGAAGGACAGGTC
>JBGOSR010000076.1:0-9134 GCA_041476065.1 Gaiellaceae bacterium | reverse complement strand
GACTTCATCCTCGCCCACCCGTCCGCCGACCTCGACGCCCTTGCGGCTGCGATCGTGCGCGGCTCCTTCGAATACCAGGGCCAGAAATGCTCGGCCGCCTCGCGCGTGTACGCGCCCGCCAGCCTCTGGCCGGAGCTGCGGGAACGGCTCGCCGAACAGGTCTCCCAGATCAAGATGGGCGACGTGGCCGACTTCGAGAACTTCATGGGCGCGGTCATCGACAAGAGCTCGTTCACGACACAGCAGGAAGCGATCGAGGAGGCGCGCGCACACAAGCAGACGGAGGTGCTCGTCGGCGGCGGCACCAGTGACGACGAGGGGTACTTCGTCGAGCCGACCGTGATCGAGACGAGAGACCCCGAGTTCCGGCTCCTCCGGGACGAGCTCTTCGGCCCCGTCGTCACGGCCTACGTCTATCCCGAGGGCAAGTGGCGCGAGACGCTCGAGCTCGTCGACAGCACGGCACGCTACGGCCTGACCGGCGCCGTCTTCGCCGACGACCGGAACGCGGTGCTCGAAGCGCAGGATGCGCTGCGCTACGCGGCCGGGAACTTCTACGTCAACGACAAGCCGACGGGTGCGGTCGTCGGCCAGCAGCCGTTCGGCGGCGGGCGCGCGTCCGGCACGAACGACAAGGCGGGCTCGATGTGGAACCTCATTCGCTGGGTCAGCCCGCGCACGATCAAGGAGACGTTCGTCCCGCCCACGGACTACCGCTACCCGTTCATGGCGCCGGACACGGACGGCGCGGGCCCTAAGAACTGATCCACGCGATCTGGCATGCCGCCGGGGTCTTCTGGGATCACCTGGCGGATCTCGGCTGGGGGGCGCTCGGGCTCGGCGTCGTCTGCCACGTGCTCCGGCTCCTCTGCGTCAGCACGGCCTGGCGGAACATCATCCAGGCCGCCTACCCGAAGGTGCCCGTACCGAGGAAGTCGATCGTGGGCGCGGTTTTCGCGGGCGCCGGGGCCAGCGCGATCATCCCGGCCCGCGGCGGAGACGCCGTGCGCGTGTTCCTCGCCAAGCGCGTCGTGCCCGACAGCACATACGTGACGATCACCTCGACTCTCGTCCTCCTCAGCCTCTTCGATTTCGTCGTTGCGGCTTCCCTCGTGCTCTGGGCGGCGGCAACCGGATCCCTGCCGGGAGGCGGAGCGCTCGGGCCGTCATTCGACTTCGGCTGGGTGATTCACAACCCGGTCACCTTCCTGAAAGTGGTCGGCCTCGTTCTGATCGTCCTGCTCGTGACCGTGCTCTGGTTCGCGGAGCAGATCGGAGGCTTCCGGCGGCGGATCGCGCAGGGCTTCTCGATCCTCCAGGACAAGCAGGCGTACCTCCGCCGAGTCGCCGTTTGGCAGACGTCGGACTGGCTCCTGCGCTTCGTCGCCATCTTCTTCTTCCTGCACGCGTTCGGGCTCCCGGCGACGCTGCACAATGCCGTGCTCGTCCAGGTCTCGGCAGCTCTCGCGTCCCTACTCCCGATCAGCCCTTCGGGGATCGGAACCGAGCAGGCGTTTCTCGTCTATCTGTTCCGCGGGCACGTCGCCGGAGCCGCGCTCGTCGCCTTCAGCGTGGGCATGCGGATCACACTGATCGTCGTCAACGCGGCGCTCGGATTCGCCACCCTCCTCGTCACGCTGCGTACCGTCCGCTGGAGCGACCCCGCGCGCTCCGCCTCATGAGCACCGAGGTCGCCCTGCGGTTCGCTACGCGGTGACCGGTGTCGCGATCTCGTAGAGCGCGACCTCGTAGCGCTCGACAGTCGGTTCGCCGGCGGCACCCAGGTTTCCCGCAGCCTCGCGGCGGAGCTTGTTCGCTTCCTCCTCGCTCGCCTGCAATGCCTCCTCGCTCTTCCAGAGCGTGATCGTCACGCCTTTGCCTGTCTGACGGTCGACGAGGCTGCAGATGCCCTTGAAGCCGTCGATCTCCTTGATCGCCGGCAGGGTTGTGTCGCGGATCCTGTCGATGCCCTCGTCGATCTGGTCGGTCGAGCCCTGAATCGTCGTGACCCGTGCGTACATGCCTCCACCTCCTGTGTCGATTGGCACGAAGGCCGAGAGTACTCCGATTAGGCGCGACCCGCCTTGTGGAGCTGCGCGTAGACGGAGCGAGCCGTCCTCGCGGGCATCCCGGGCACGCCCTCGAGCTCCTCCTGGGACGCGGCGAGGAAACGCTCCGCCGAGCCGAAATGCTGCAGCAGCGCCCGCCTGCGCACCGGGCCGACTCCCTGGAGCGTGTCGAAGATCGACTCCTTCGCCTTCGTCTCGCGCCGCTGTCGGTGAAAGCCGAGCGCGAAGCGGTGGGCCTCGTCGCGCACCCGCTGGAGGAGCTGGAGCCCCGGCGAGTGTCGGGCGAGCACGATCGGCGCGGACCGGTCCGGAACGAAGACCTCCTCGGCCCGCTTGGCGAGGGAGACCACGGCCACCCGCGGCAGGTCATAGGCCTGCATCGCTGCCAGCACGGCCGAAAGCTGCCCCTTGCCGCCGTCGACGACGACGAGGTTCGGCGTCGCGGAGAAGGACTCGTCGTACTCCTCGTCGGCCACGTCGCGCATGCGGGCGAAACGGCGCGAGACCACCTCGGCGAGCGCAGCGAAATCGTCCTGGCCCTCCGCGCCCTTGATCCCGAACTTGCGGTAGTGCGCCTTCTTGGCCGCGGCGTCCTGGAACACGACCATCGAGCCGACCGGCGATGCCTCCTGGATGTTCGAGATGTCGTAGCACTCGATCCGGAGCGGCAGGCTCTCGAGGTTGAGGGCCTCGCGCAGCTCCTCGAGCGCCTCGACCCTCCTCAGCCGCGTCTGCTCCGCTGCGATGCCCTCCGAGTCGAGCGCGAGCGTGGCGTTTTGCGTCGCGAGCTCCTGGAGCCGGCGCTTCTCACCTCGCTCCGCGGCACGAACCTCCACGCGCGAGCCGCGGCGTTCCGTGAGGAACTCCGCAAGCGCACCGGTGTCGCCCGCGTCGCGGGGCACGACGATCTGCGGCGGCACGCTCGGCGCGGAGCCGTAGTACTCGAGAACGAACGCCTCGAGGATCGTCTCCGTGTCCTGTCCGGCCACGTTCTCGAGGTGGAAGCTGTAGCGGTCGATCAGCCGTCCGTCCCGGAGCGGGAAGACCTGGACGACTGCGCGGTCTCCTTCACTCGCGATCCCGATCACGTCGATCGTGCCGACGGCGCTCTTGTCGGCGGCCTGCCGCTCGGCAAGGTGGCTGACCGAGAAGAGTCGGTTCCGGTATCGCGCCGCCTCCTCGAAGCGCTCCTCTTCGGCCGCGCGCTTCATCCTCTCCTCGAGCTGCCGGACGATCGGCTTCGTGTCGCCCGAGAGGAACTCGATCACCCCGTCGATCACGTTGCCGTAGTCCTCCTTGGACACGTAGCCGACGCAAGGGGCCAGGCAGCGCTCGATGTGGTAATCGAGGCAGGGAATGCCCGAATGGCGGCCCGGCTTGGGCCCCTCGCAGGGCCGGTACGGGAAGACGCGGTTGAGGACGTCGAGCGTCTCGCGAACCTTCTTCGCATTCGCGTACGGGCCGAAGTAGACGACCCCGCGGCGATGGCGCTCGCGCGTGAACATGACCCTGGGGTACTCGTCCTCGACCGTGACCGCGATGTACGGAAAGGACTTGTCGTCGCGAAGCCGGACGTTGAACGGGGGCCGGTGGCGCTTGACGAGGTTCTGCTCGAGGTGGAGCGCCTCGACCTCGGTGTCGGTGACGATCACTTCGAGGTCGGCGATTCGCTCGGGAAGCATCCCGATCGTCGCGCGGGTCTCGCCCTTCTGGAAGTAGCTGCGCACGCGAGGCCGAAGCGACTTCGCCTTGCCGACGTAGAGCAGTTGGCCGCTCGCGTCGCGGAACAGGTAGACGCCCGGCTTCGTCGGCAGCGCCTTCAGCTTGTCCTCGAGGTTAGAAACGTGTCTCGCCAAGGCAATCTAGGGTAGTGCCCGTGACCAAGCTGCTGCTTGCCGCCGCCTTGGCGGTCGCCATCGCGGTGGGAGCATGGGCTGTCTTCCTGCGCTCGTCGGACGCACGTCACCCGATCCAGGTCGGCGCGCTCGAGGACGTCGTCAAGCAGCTCGACCTGGCGGTGGTCGACGAGCGCGTCGGCCTCGCCTCGCGCGCCGGCTTCAACGCGCTCGGCATGACCACGGCCTGGGCGCCGGGACAAACTGAGCCCGACCCGACCGAGCTGACAGTCCTCCGCAACGTCGTCTCCGTGGCAGCGCGTCGCAGGATCAGCATCCAGATCACCGTCTACGCCGGCCGGCCCCGTGACGCACCGGTCGCTCCTGAGCAGCAGGCCCAGTACGCGGGGTACCTCGCCACGCTCGCGCGCGACCTCCCGACCGTGCACGACTTCGCCGTCTGGAACGAGCCGAACCTGAACGGCTTCTGGCTCTATCAGTTCGACGCGTCAGGAAAGGACATCGCCGCGCCGGCCTATACCTCGCTGCTCGCGCGCTCCTACGACGCGTTGAAAGCCGTTTCGCCTGAGATTCGCGTCTACGGCGGCTCGCTCGCACCCCGCGGGGACGACAATCCTGTGGCCCCGCGCCAAACCCAGTCTCCGACCGCCTTCATCCGGGACATGGGCCGCGCCTATCGAGCGAGCGGCCGATCGAAGCCGATCATGGACGTCTTCGCAATTCACCCGTATCTCACGCGCTCGGCGCTGCCCCCGACGACGACACACCCCACCGGGACCGCGATCGGCTTCGCCGACTACGACAAGCTCGTCCGTCTCCTGGGCACGGCCTTCGACGGCACCGCGCAGTCGGGCACGAAGGTCCCGATCGCCTACACGGAGTTCGGCGTGCAGACGACGATCCCGAAAAGCGCCGAGGAGCCCTACACGAACCTCCAGTCGCCGCTCGGGCGTGACGCCGTCGACGAGAAGACCCAGGCCGACTACTACCGGCAGGCCCTCGAGCTCGCCGAGTGCCAGAAGACGGTGACCGCCGTCTTCTTCTTCCACCTGATCGACGAGGCCGATCTCAACCGCTGGCAGTCCGGCCCCTACTACGCGGACGGGAAGCCGAAGACGAGCCTCGACGCGATCGAAAAGGCCGCACTGAAGGCAAGACGGGGAAAGCTCGGGAGTTGCCCCTAAGATTTCCACTGTGAACGGCCAGTACATCGCGTACGGCTTCTACCGGGTCGATCCCGCTTGGCGGCGCCTTCCGGTCGAGGAACGGGCCGCGGGCAAGGACGCCTTCGCGGAGGTCGTCGAGGACTGGGCCGGAAAGATGGACTCGCTCCGGGCCTACACCGTCACCGGGGTGCGGCCAGACAGCGACTTCTTCCTCTGGAAGATCACCGAGCGCTACGAAGACCTCGGCGAGCTCGGCGCCGCGCTGAACGGGACGCCGCTCGCCGGCTGGCTCGAGACGCCGTACTCGTACCTCGCGACGATGAAGGCGTCGCAGTACACGCAGGCGCGAAAGCCGCGGAAGATCGTCCCCAAAGGGTCGCCGTACCTCGTCGTCTATCCGTTCGTGAAGCTGCGCTCCTGGTATTCGCTGGCTCCTGAGGACCGCCAGCGCGCGATGGACGAGCACATGCGCGTCGGGCACGAGTTCACGACGATCACGAACCACACGACCTACTCGTTCGGGATCGACGACCAGGAGTTCATGACAGCTTTCGAATGCGAGGAGCCGGCGGACTTCATGCACCTGATGCTGACGCTGCGCGAGAGCGAGGCGAGCCGCTACACGGAGCGCGACACGCCGATCTTCGTCGGCCAGCACGTGGACATCCGCACGGCGCTGGATGCCCTCGACGGGGCCCAGACCCGCGTCGAGGCCTAGAGGGACAGTCCCTCGGTGGGGACAGTCCCTCGGTGGCGCTAGTAGCCGTAGGAGTGCTGGTCGCGCCAGACGCGCCACATGGCGAAGCCTGAGATGCCGAGCACGAGCAGGAAGAGGAGCGCGCTGAGACCCTTCGGGTGCCCCACGAAGTACCCGCCCAGGGCGACGACGATCGTGAGCGCTCCGCCGTAGAACGCGATCTTCGCTTGCGTCGGCCAGGCATCGATCTCTCCCCGCCGGTCCCGCCAGAGCAGGTAGACGAAGAAGGCGATCGCGAGGAAGAACGCGATCCCGGCGATCGCATACAGCGCCGCCAACGTCACGTACAGGTTGAGCGAGATCACCACGAGCGCGATCAGCGCCACCACGAGGAGGCCTCGAACGGTCGGATTCATCTGCGAGACGAAGCGCTTCATCAGGCGGTCGTATAGGCGCGGACGGCAAGCGCCGCCGCAACGAGGGTAGCGCCCGAGAACCACGCGAGGCGTCGCCGCGGCTCCTGCGGAGCGTAGAACCAGGGCGTGAGAACGGCGAGCAGCGCGAACGTCCCGTAGGCGTAATGGAGCTTGACGCTCGCGCGTCGGTGGTCGGAGAGGAGCAGCAGGCCGAGCCCGACCTGGGCGACGAGCAGCGTCTGGCTCAGCGTGAGGATGTGCGAGAGGACGCCGCCCGCATTTCCGCCGCGGAAGTACGCAATCCCGCCCCAGAGCGCGGAGAAGACGGTCACCCCCAGCACGAGGAACGCAAGCGTGTGGTGGGCCGTTAGCATCGAGAGAACTCTACGGGGAGGACTGATGGTCGAAGAAGGCAAGCCTGCACCGGACTTCGAAGCGACGACCGAAGCGGGCGAGCGCGTGAAGCTCTCCGACCTTCGCGGCAAGCCGGTCGTTCTCTTCTTCTATCCAAAGGACGACACTCCCGGCTGCACCGTCGAGGCATGCGGTTTCCGGGACGCCTATCCGGAGTTCGAGGAGCGAGGCGCGGTCGTGCTCGGCGTCAGCCCGGACGACGAGGCCTCGCACGTCCGCTTCAAAGAGAAGTTCGACCTCCCCTTCACCCTCTTGGCCGACCCCGAGCACATCGTTGCCGAGCAGTACGGCGTCTGGGGCGAGAAGAACTACGCCGGCAGGAAGTACATGGGCATCAGCCGCACGACGTTCGTGATCGACGTGGACGGGAACGTCGTCAAGGCGATGCAGAACGTCAAGCCCGACGGTCATCCCCAGAAGGTGCTCGAGGCTCTCCCTTCGTGAGCGACGCGGACCTCTCGCGGCGAGGGTTCCTGACGCGCGCGGGCGTGACCCTCGGCGCGGCTCCTCTCATCGGTCTCGTCAAGGTCGAGGACGCGGTGGCCTCGCCGCCGCCGACCGTCTACGACGTCACGAGCTACGGCGCGCAGGGAGACGGCACGACCGACGACACGAACGCGATCCAGGCTGCGATCGACGCCGCGAACTCGCGAGACGGCGGCACGATCGTCTTCCCGGCGGGCACGTTCCTCGTCACCCAGGCGTTGACGATCTACTCGAAGATCGTCTTCCGCGGAGCGGGCCTCCGCGCGAGCGTGCTGAAGAAGGCGCCGCAGTCGTCGCCCTACCCGATCCTGAAGAGCCCAGGCTACGACCCGCCGACCGGCGAGCCGACGCCGATCTATGCGTGGTCGCTCCAGAACATCTCGCTGGACGGAAACCGGGATGCAGGGGCGCTCGGGAACGGAATCCAGGCGTATTCCTCGGGTTTCAGCATGTTCAACGTCTCGATCTACAACTGCTCGGGCCTGGGCTTGCTGAGTGCTTTCCATCCCGACGAGCCGCCGGCGGGCGACACGCTGGAGGCGCAGCTCGTCAACGTCTGGGTGCACCACTGCACTGGCGGTGGCATCTACTGGGACGGCCCGAAGGACTCGCACTGGGTGAACATCGTCGTCTACCTGTGCGGGCCGACGGGCGGTGGCGGCTCGACGACGCGAGGGGTCGAGATCGCGAACCACAGCCACGGCCTGCGTGTCTCGAACGGTCATGTCTGGGGCCTGAACCACTCGATCGCCTGGTACGTCGACTGCAACGGCCCGAGCCTCATGAACTGCACGGGCGAAGGCGCGGAACGGGCCCAGCTCGTCGTGGTCGGCAACGACTCGGTGGTCGTGGGCGGGAAGTTCTTCGCGTCGCGGCCCGACAACCAGACCGTCGGGATCGAGATCGGTGACGTGGCGTCGTCCGACTCGACAGCCGGCACGTTCATCAACACGAAGATCATCAACTGCGAGCTCGGATCTCTGAAGTTCATGAACGACGCCGGTATCGGCCGCTACCTGCTCAGCATCTGGCAGACGGCCGGCAACGCGGTCGTCGTGCGCGCGGGGCAGCACATGAAGCAGAGCAACCGGCTCGACATCCAGCTCGCGGGAGGGGCGAAGTACGGCGACCTCGGCGAGTTGAAGCCGGTGACAATTCAGGAGGAGACGCTCGCCCGCCAGGGCGTCGAGGTGCGCGGCAACTTCCGAGCCGGCAGCGCGGCCAGCAAGGTCGGCTTCTTCGGCGCCCTGCCCCAACCGCAGAGTGGAGGCTGGGGCGTCGGGAACCAGCCGGACCAGCGGCTCCTCGACGACACCGCCGATTTGGCTCAGGTGCGAGCCGTGCTCGCCACCCTCCTGCGCGAGCTCCGCCGATACGGCCTCCTGGCGGGCCAGGCACCCAAGATCGGGCCTTAGCTCCCCGGAAACCGCGACCTCCGTACTTCTCCGAAGAGCCGAGCGTCGAGACTACCGATGTCCGTGAGTTGCTCGGCGGCGAGGATCGCGACATGAGGAGATCGCACGGTCGCAGCCGTTGGAGCCGCCTGTTGTCATGGAGTGCAGTCGGGATCGTCGTCCTGTTTGGCCTGATTCAGGCGGTGCCCTACGGGCGGAGCCATTCGAACCCGCCGGTGCTCGCCGAGCCGCGCTGGGACTCCCCCACGACCCGCGTGCTCGCAGCGAACGCGTGCTTCGACTGCCACAGCAACCTGACGAAGTGGCCCTGGTTCACGAACATCGCGCCCGTCTCCTGGTTGGCCGAGGCCGACGTCTCCGGTGGTCGGAGTCAGTTCAACTTCTCGGAGTGGAACAAGGCGCAGGACGTCAGCATCGGCGACATCACGGACACGATCCGGAGCGGCTCGATGCCTCCCTCGTATTACACCCTGCTGCACTCGAACGCGAGCCTGAGCGCCGCCGAGCGCTCGGCGCTCATCCGTGGCCTCGAGGCCACGTTCGCCAACTCGCCGCCGAAGGGCGGCGGGGGATGAGCGCTGATGCGGATGAGAGGACTTGAACCTCCACGGGGTT
>JBGOSR010000075.1:0-9175 GCA_041476065.1 Gaiellaceae bacterium | reverse complement strand
CTCGGAGAGCCGGTCGACGGCCTCGCGGGCAGTCAAGCCCGAGAGCGTCTCGGCGCCGGCGTCGAATGTCAGCATCGCCAGGATGGGCAGGGAGGAAACGCTGCGGACGGCCTCGATCGCCGCCTCGAGCTCCTCCAGCTCGAAGAAGGTCTCGATCATGAAGAGATCGGCGCCTCGCCCCTCGAGGATGCGAGCCTGCTCGGCGTAGAGATCGGCGGCGCCCGCGCCGAGCGGGCCGATCGAGCCCGCGATGAAGACGTCACGGCCGGCGATCTCGCGAGCCTCGCGGGCGAGCTTGACCGCGGAGCTGTTGATGTCGCCGAGTTCGTCCTCCAGGAAGTGCGTCGCGAGCTTGCTTCGGTTCGCTCCGAAGGTGTTCGTCTCGATCACGTCCGCGCCGGCCTGGATGAAGCCGACGTGGAGCTTGACGACGGTCTCGGGTGCCCGGAGGTTCGCCTCTTCGGGAATGCGCACGCGCGGTGCGGCGCTCGAGACGAGGACGCCCATGCCGCCGTCGGCGACGAGCGGTGGGCCGCCGGCGAGCCGTTCGAGGAAGCGGTTGGCCATCGGGCGGAGCCTACTTCCGTCGCGGGGCCGGGAAACGAGGCTTGCGCTGTCGGAGCATCCAGGTCACCTCCATCGAATCTCGGCGGTAGCACCGCACCCGCGGGCCGGTTGCTGCGGCGTCTCAGGGCCGAGTCCCTCAGCCGCTCGTGATGGGCGAGGCGAGCCTACCAAGCGGCGGGGAGGATTCCCCACATCCCCGCCCTGGGTGGGGTAGGGCTCCACCCACCACCCGCGGTGAGCATAACCGGTCGGCCTGCACGTATCTGCGTCGAAATAGCGCCAAATGCAGGCGGAAACGATCCACAGGACGTTTCGGGTGATCTTGGTGAAGTGCCGCAGTCAACTGCGAAAAGGGTGATGGATCAAGCGAAGGCCCCCGGCGCACAATGCGGGAGACCGAGCGGGCCCCGATGCGGCGGGGGCCACTCGGAAAAACGAGACGGGCCCCAATGCGGCAGGGGCCCCTCGCATCTACTGCGGCTCTCTTCGGAGACGTCAGAGCGGGCCGGGCGGCGGCCCGCTCCGTCGTTCCTGGACTCAAGTGACGGGCGGAGAGTGCCGAATCTCCTAGCGACTCCTTGGTTGCCCGGGACTGACGGCAAGCTTTCCTGCGGCACAGGAGTGGCGATGCGGCGGGGAAACCCGCCGTATCGCTGTGCCGCAGGAAGAAGACGTATCTACTCCGAGTCTGCGTGCAGGATCCGTCCTTCCATGCCGCCTGCGACGACCACGATCTCGCCGGTCACGTGGCCCGAGAGCTCGTCCGAGGCCAGCACGACGACCTGGCGCGCGACGTCCTCGGGCTGAGCGACCTTCCGGAGAGGCATGGTCCGAGTCACCCGGCGCACGAGGTCGGGATCAGTCAGCATCGTGCGCGTCATCGGCGACTCGGTCCAGCCGGGGCAGACGGCATTTACGCGCCCTAGCGGAGCAATCCTGACGATCTCGTTCTTCAGGCTGAGCAGCAGGCCGTGCACGAGGGCCGACTTCGCGGCGGCGTAGTCCGCATGGCCCGCTTCGCCGAAGAGCCCGGCCGTCGAGCCGATCAGGACGAGGTTCCCATGCCCATTTCGCTCGACCTCCCGCAGGAAAGCGCGCGCCGTCAGGTACGTGACCGTCAGGTTCCCGCGCAGCGTCTCCTCCCAGCGCTCGAGCGGAAGCTTCCAGATCGGGAGATCCTCCTCGGGCCACTTGCCGGCGACCGCTGCGCAGATGTCGAGCCCGCCGAGTGCCTCGACGGAGCGCCGGAAGAGTTCATCGACCTGATCCTCGCGCCTCAGGTCGGCACCGACGATTGGGGCGCCCCCGAGCTCCTCGCTGAGCGACTCCGCCCGCTCCCGACCCTCGTGGTAATGCAGCACGACCTGGCAGCCTTCTGCCGCGAACTCACGGGCACAAGTGGCGCCGATGCCGCCCGATGCCCCAGTTACGAGAACGCGCTTCCCGCCAAGCCCTGTGTCCACGACCGAGAGGCTACGGACTAGAAGGTCAAGTTCGCGGGTGGAACGGCCGAAAGAGTGGCACATGTCACCAAGCGACGACCTGACTGAGCTCGACGTCGGCCTCGCCGTCCTCGACGCGCTCGATCCGGAGTTCGAGCTCACGCCGGAGGAGCTCGACATCCGCGCGTGGCGCTTCGAGCAGCTTGTGGCGCACGGCTACGAGATCGAGGATGCGATGAAGCTCGCGAAGGCGAGCGACGTCGACCTCGAGCGTGCGCGGGTGCTCGTGACCGAGCTCGGCTGCCCGCCCGGGCTCGCAACTCTCATCTTGCTCTGAGCCACCACTCCGCTTCCCTCCCGGGGCCGAGTGCGCTTTGATTCGACTCGTGCAAGTGGTCGAGACCGACGCGCAACTCGTCGCCCGCTGCCGTGAGGGGGACGACGACGCGTGGCGGGAGCTCGTCGAGCGGTTCTCGCGTTATGTCTATGCGATCGCGGTCCAGGCGTTCCGGCTGTCGCAGGCCGACGCCGAGGACGTCTTCCAGGAGGTGTTCGCTCGCGCGTACGAGAACCTGCCGAAACTTCGCGACGACAACGCGATCCGGCCCTGGCTTGCCCAACTCACGAGGCGGCTCTGCCTCGACAGCCTGCGCTCCGGGGCGCGCGAGCAGGTCGGCGACCTGCCGGAGCCCTCGGGCGTGGACGAGACGATCTCCCAGCTCGACGAGGCACTCGCCGTGCACGAAGCGCTTGCGACGCTCCCGGACAACTGCCGCGAGATCCTCGACCGCTTCTTCGCCCGTGACGAGAGCTATCGGCTCATCGGAGAGGCGCTCGACCTGCCCGCCGGCACGATTGCGAGCCGCATCTCGCGGTGTCTCGTGAAACTCCGCGGCGAGCTCGAGGGAAGAAACGTGCCCGCTCCGGAGTCTGGTGGTTGACGGCTTATGCACGAGTACAACGAGGAAACCCTGGCAAACCTTCTACGCACTCTGCCCACCCCACCTCAGGCTTGGGTGAAGGCTGCGCAGGAGATCCCGCTTGCGCGCAGAGGGCTCGACGACATCGTCGAGCGGGCGCGCGCGGATCAGGCGTTTCGTGACGCGTTGATCGCCGATCTCGAGCGGGCGCTCGAAGTGGCCGGCTTCGACTCGGATCCCGCGCTCGCAGAAGCGGTGCGCGAACGCCTCTTCCTCTAACCGGCTCGCCGCGAGAGAATCAGCCAACGATGGCTGCCGACGACCTTCTCGACGCGCCGCTCGGCGAGTTCCTCGACACGCTCGCCAGCAAGGGGCCTACTCCGGGAGCGGGCTCGGCCGCCGCGATCGTCGTCGCCATGGCGGCCAGTCTCGTGGTGATGGTCGCGCGAGCATCGAAGAAGTACTGGCCGGAGGCTGGAGGCGCCATTGGCCAGGCCGAGACATTCCGGGCACGGGTCGCGCCGCTTGCGCAGGCAGATGCCGAGGTCTATTTCGAGGCGCTCACGGCGCTTGGCGGCCAAGACGGCGGAGAGGAGCGCTACCGCGACCAGAAGCTCCAGGCGGCGCTCGAGCGCGCAGCCGAGATTCCGCTCAAGATCGCCGAGGCAGGCTCCGACCTCGCGTGTCTCGCGGCGCTGCTCGTCGAAAACGGCAACCCCGAGGTGCGGGCCGATGCGGCTGCCGCGTCCGTGCTCGCCGAGAGTGGCGCCCGCGCCGCAGCCAAGCTCGTCGAGGTCAACTTGGGCACAACCGAGGACGACCCACGCGTGCGTCACGTGCGAACCCTTGTGGCAGTTGCCGGAGAGGCTTCGGAACGCGCTCTGGCGGCGGCGCAGTAGCATCGAGCGGATGGCCCATCCCGACCCCACGCAAGAGCACGAGGCGGCGCAGGAGCTCCGCCCGGCCTGGAGCCTCCCCGTTGGCGGCGCGGAGAGAATCTCGCTTCCGTTCGACTGGCCGGGCGAGGTCACGCGCGAGTGGGCCTGGGGCGGCTCGACCGGCAAGGGAGTGCGTGTCTGCATCCTCGACAGCGGCGTCGACTCCGGACACCCGCTCGTGGGCGAGGTGCAACGCTCCGTTGCCGTCTCGGTCGGCCCGGACGACGAGGTCGTCGTCTCTGACGACGTCGAGGGCGATCTCTGCGGCCACGGGACCGCCTGCGCCGGCATCGTCCGTTCGCTTGCGCCGGACTGCGAGCTGACGAGCGTTCGCGTGCTCGGGGCCGGGTTCACCGGCAGCGGCGGCGTGCTCCTCGCCGGGCTTCGCTGGGCCGTCGACCAGGGCTTCGACGTCATCAACATGAGCCTCTCGACCACGAAGCGCCAGTTCGCGGGGATCCTCCACGAGCTCACGGACACGGCCTACTTCCACCGCAATGTGCTCGTCGCTTCGGCCCACAACATGCCCGTGGAGAGCTATCCGTGGCGCTTTTCCTCGGTGATCTCCGTCGGGAGCCACGAGGAGCCCGACCCGCTGACCTTCTTCTACAACCCTGACCCGCCCGTCGAGTTCTTCGCCCGCGGGGTCGACGTCGAGGTGGCGTGGACCGGGGGCGGACGCATCCGCTGCACAGGCAACAGCTTCGCGACCCCCCACATGTCGGGTCTCTGCGCGCTCGTCCTCGGCAAGTATCCGCAGCTCACCCCGTTCCAGCTGAAGAGCGTGCTCTACCTGGTCTCGACGAACGTCGGAGGTGGGCGATGAGCGACGAGCTGAGGGCGGCCGTTGCTGCGGGAGTCCTCGGTTCGGAGGATTCGTTCCGCAAGCTGTTGCAATCGGTGGTCGAGGTGGCGCGGGCGATCTTCGGCGCGAAGGCGTCCTCGATCTTCCTCCTCGACGAGACGACGGACGAGCTCGTCTTCGAGGCGGTCGCCGGCGAAGGCGCGGAGACCCTCATCGGGCAGCGCTTCCCGTCGAGCACGGGAGTCGCCGGTTGGGTGCTCGTCACGCGCCAGTCGCTCGTGATCGAGGACGTGACCGAGGACCCGCGCTTCGCGAAAGAGGTCGCCGAGAGCACGGGCTACGTGCCGAAGGGCCTGATGGCGGTGCCGCTGCTCCATGACGAGCAGGTGCTCGGAGTGCTCGAGGTGCTCGATCGTCCCGAGCGGAGCAAGTTCTCGCTCGTCGAGATGGATCTGCTCGGGCTCTTTGCGAACCAGGCTTCGATTGCCCTCGACCTCCTGCGGCGCGCCAGGCGAGCAGGAGCGGTTCTAGCCGAGAGCGGTGAGGGAGCGGACGTGGTCGCCCGCCTTGCGACGACGGTTGACAGGCTCGAGGACGAGCAGCGGACGGCCGGACTGAAGCTGCTCGGCGCCCTGGAGGACGTCCTCAGACGCAACGAGGGCGGCTAGCGCCGCCCTCGCAAATCCACTCTTTTCCGGGCTCTACCCCTCGGAGGTCTGGGGGTGGATGACATGGCCCTCGACGTCGTCGTCCTCGTCGGAGGTCGTGTGGCCTTCCGATGCGCGGCCTTCCGATGCGCGGCCTTCCGAGTTCTGCTCGACGAACTTGTGGCCCTCGACGTCGCCTTCACTCGCTCGCTCGACGTCGCCCTCTGCGTTTCGCTCTCGATCGTCTGACATTCCGTGCTCCTTTCGGTCGAACTCTCGTAGACAAGACGGGTCGCCGCCAGGAAATCTTCCCTGATTCCTTCAAGAATACAAGAGGGGGTGTCATTCTTCGGCGGTGCTGGGCTCCTTTCGCGACAGGCTTCGAGAGTCGCTCGACGCGTTCAAGGCCGTCTTCACGAATCCGGGCCTGATGCGGGTCGAGCTCGCCTGGGGCTTCGCGATCACCGCGTACTGGGCGTTCATCATCGCGCTCTCCGTCTACGCGTACGACCAGGGAGGCGCAGCGGCGGTCGGCCTGGTCGGGCTCATCCGAGTGCTGCCGGCCTTCGTAGCGGCTCCGTTCGCGGGAATGCTCGGCGACCGGTATCGGCGCGAGCGGATCATGTTCGTCATCTCGCTCGGACGCGCCGGGTTCATGGCCGCGACGGCGGCGGCGCTCTTCGCCGGGAGCCCGATCTGGCTCGTGTACACCCTTGCCGGCGGTGTGGCGCTGAGCGCGAGCATGGTGCGTCCGATGCAGTCGGCGCTACTGCCGCAGCTCGCGCGAACCGCCGAAGAGCTGACAGCGGCGAACCTCGTCGTGACGACAATCGAGAGCTCGGGCATCTTCCTGGGGCCGGCAATCGGCGGTCTGCTCCTGGCAGCCACGAACCCGCAGACCGTCTTCGCCGCCGCGGCAGGCTCCTTCGCACTCTCCGCGTTGCTCGTCGCTGGGATCAAGGTCGAGGCAGTGGCAGACCGCGCGTCGCGCGAGGGGGGCTTCTTCGGGGAGTTCTTCGCCGGCTTCGGCGCGATCGGGAGAGATCGCAACCTTCGCCTGATCATCGGGCTCTACGGCGCCCAGACGCTGATTGCGGGGGCGCTCAACGTCCTGATCGTGGTGGCAGCGCTCCAACTGCTCAACCTCGGCGAGTCGGGTGTCGGATTCCTGAACTCGGCCGTCGGCATCGGCGGCCTCTTCGGCGCCCTGGCGGCCTTTGCGCTGGTCGGCCGGCAGAGGCTGGCCTCGGACTTCGGGCTCGGCCTCGTGCTGTGGGGGTTTCCGATCGC
This sequence comes from Gaiellaceae bacterium, assembly GCA_041476065.1. Taxonomy (GTDB): domain Bacteria; phylum Actinomycetota; class Thermoleophilia; order Gaiellales; family Gaiellaceae; genus VAXT01. The sequence continues at coordinate 2,566 of JBGOSR010000075.1, read as the reverse complement.
GTTGATCGGCGCGTTCCCGAATGCGACGATCGCGCTCATCCTGCTCGGCCTCGTCGGTGTTGGGAACACCGTCGTCGACGTTGCTGCCCTGACGCTCCTCCAACGCACTGTTCCCGACGAGGTCCTCACCCGGGTGTTCGGCGTCGTGCAGAGCGTCTTCGTCGCCACGCTCGGGCTCGGGGCGATCGCCGCGCCGCTCATGACGGGGACGATCGGGATCCGCGGCGCGATGATCGTCACCGGTTCGATCCTGCCGATCCTGGCGGCCCTGCTCTGGCGCCAGATCCGCGCCCTGGACGAGGAAGCGCTTGCGCCAACACGCGAGCTGGCGCTCCTGAGGGCGATCCCGCTCTTCAAGCCGTTGCCCGCGCCCGCGATCGACCAGCTTGCGTCGAGCCTCATCCCGGTGCAGGTCATGGCCGGCGGCGAGATCGTCCGCCAGGGGGAGCCCGGGGATCGCTTCTACGTCATCGTCTCCGGTGAGACCGATGTCTTCATCGACGGCATGCACGTCGGGACGCTCGGCGCGGGCGAGCACTTCGGCGAGATCGCGCTGCTCCGCGACGTGCCCCGGACGGCGACCGTGAAGGCCAGCACGGACGCCGAGCTGTCCGCGCTCGACCGCGACGAGTTCCTGAGCGCCGTCACGGGCCACGCGGCAAGCGCCGAAGCGGCCGACGCGATCGTCTCGAGCCGGCTCGCAGGCCTTCGACCGGGCGTCGCGTCGGTCTAGTGGAGGCGACCGGTGTCCTGCTCGTCGGCGGCCTCAGCCGCCATTTCGGCTCTGTGAAAGCCCTTGCGCCGCTAGGCGCCGAGACGCTGGCCGAGCGAGCCTGGCGTGTCCTCGGCGACGCGTTCCCTCACCGGCTCGCGGTCGGTAAGGCTGTCGACCAGCTGTGGTTACCGTTCCCGCTGCTCGATGACGGGATCAAGGTCCGGGCGCCGATCGCGGGCGTCGTTGCGGGACTTCGACTAGCGCCGACCGACGTCGCCGTCTTCCTCCCGGTCGACTGTCCGCTGATGACGCCCGAGGCTCTCTACGCGCTCGCGGCCAACTGCGCCGATGCTGCTGTGCCGGAATCCGGCCCGCTGCCCGGCGCCTACGCCCGGAGGGCGCTGCCCGTCCTCGAACAGCGTCTGGAGTCCGGCCGGCTCGACCTGGACGAGGCGCTCGGCGAGCTCGATGTGCGCACGATCCAGATCGACCCCGCACTCCTCGTGAGCGTGAACACCGAGCGAGACCTGGATCGGCTGCGAGCTCTCGTCAGGTAATGCCCTGAATTGGAGCTCGCTCGGGGTAGCGGGGAAGCCCGTCGTCCGGGATTGGCTCCCACGCAGCCGCATAGGCGACGTATTGCCTAAAACTCGGCTTGACCCCCGGATCGCTGTCGAACGCGCTCATGCGCACTCCCCTGGGCTGCTTGGTCGCGAGATCGTTGCTCCAGAGAGCGCCGCCGCAAGCTGAGCAGAAGACCTTTGGAGCGCCGTTCGGCGGCTCGAAGGCCCGGAGAAGCTCCTGGCCGCCGGTCACGCGCAGGGAGCCGGGGGCGATCCGAACCTGCGCAGACGAAGCCGTGCCTGTGCGCCTCTGGCAGCGGGTGCAGTGGCAGTAGCTGGCGTAAAGCGGCGGCTCGGTCACCTCGAATCGAACTGCGCCGCAGAGGCAACGTCCAGTGAGCGGCATTTCGGACACGGGGCAGAGTCTAGACCTGGCCAAGTGACCCTTCCCCTCGCTTTCCTGACGCGTCGCTGGGGCCGCGTAGGCCGGTGGGACAGTGTTGGGTCACACGGCCCGCCGGCTGGAGCGGGTCCAGCGGCGCGAGGCGGCGGGCGGAGCCGGGCTTCGCCCGGCGGGGGCGGCACCCCGGTCAGGGAAGCGAGACAGAGCTGTGTCTCGCGGCGCTGCCCCTCCCCTCGGTTTCCTGACGTGCCGGTGCGTGCCCGTAAGCCGGTGGGACAGTGCTAGGCCGCACGGCCCGCCGGCTGGAGGGTGCGCAGCGGCACGAGGCGAGCCCGGAGCGCGGCTCTGCCGCGCGGGAGGGCTCGCCGGTCAGGGAAGCGAGATGGGCCGGGCAGGGATCGAACCTGCGACCTTGGGATTAAAAGTCCCCTGCTCTACCGACTGAGCTACCGGCCCGCGAGCACGAGTATAGGAGTGCGAATGTTGGACACTGGCGGTCGCACACGGGCGGAGCCGGGCTCTGCCCGAGCGCAGCCCACGAGGTGCACGACGTGTGTGGCGTGAAGGAGGGGGCACACGGGGGAACCACGGGTTCACCCGTGCTCTAAAAGTCCCCTGCTCTACCGACTGAGCTACCGGCCCGCGCAGGCGAGTGTATCGCCGGTTTCCCCGGCTAGACTGGCCCCAGGCCCCCATCGACTAGCGGTCCAGGTCACGGCCCTTTCAAGGCCGTAGCGCGGGTTCGAATCCCGCTGGGGGCACCACCCAGGGCGGTTAGCTCAGCTGGGAGAGCGCCTGCCTTACAAGCAGGAGGTCGCAAGTTCGAGCCTTGCACCGCCCACTGTCAGGATCGCGAGGCCGGCGAGGTCATGTGCGCGTCCGGGG
>JBGOSR010000074.1:0-9179 GCA_041476065.1 Gaiellaceae bacterium | reverse complement strand
CTTTCGCCACAACGAGCAGTCGGCCCGGATCGCGGAAACCCTGAACCTCACCTGGGAGGTGCGCGACGGCATCCTCAAGCACACGGGCGAGGTCGAGCCTGAGACGCTCGAGGGCAAGATCGTCCGCATCGTCGACCGCGTCGCGTACATCAACCACGACATCGACGACGCGATCCGGCACGGGATCCTGACCGTCGACGACCTGCCCCAGAACGAGGTGGCGCTGCTCGGCCCGCGCGGGTCGAAGCGCATCGACACCCTCGTCCACGACCTCGTCGAGTCGTCCGCGGCCGCAGGAGACATCGTCCAGAGCGAGGACGTGGGCTCGGCGATGCTCTCGCTTCGGCGCTTCATGTTCGAGCGCGTGTACCTCGGCCCGCACACGGCGGCAGAGCACACGCGCGCGCGGGAGACCGTCCGGCTGATCTTCGCGCACCTCGCCGACCGGGGCGACTCGCAGGCCGAGATCGTGGACTATCTCTCCGGCATGACCGACCGCTTCGCCCTCGAGTACGCAGCCGGCATCTAATGGCGCGGATCAAGGACACCTCGGTCGACGCGGTCAAAGCCGCCGCGAACATCGTCGATCTCGTCGAGGCGCGTACTCGACTGCGCAAAGTCGGCGGCCGCTACACCGGGCTCTGTCCCTTCCACCAGGAGAAGACGCCCTCGTTCTCGGTCTCGCCTGATCGCGGCACGTACCACTGCTTCGGCTGCGGCGTGGGGGGCGACGCGATCTCTTTCGTGCAGGAGCTCGAAGGGCTCGACTTCGTCGGCGCGATCGAGTGGCTCGCCGACCGCTTCTCGGTGCCGCTCGAGTACGAGGACTCGACCCCGGAGGCCGACGCGCAGCGCAAGCGCAAGGAACAGCTCTACGCGCTGCTCGACCAGGCTGCTTCGTTCTACGAGCGCGTGCTCTGGTCGGAAACGGGGAAGTCGATTCAGGAATACCTCGCGTCGCGAGGCTTGGCGGAGGACGCCTGCCGCGAGTTCCGGCTCGGGCTTTCCTCCGGAGGCTCGCTGGCGAAGAAGGCGCGCGAGAAGGGATTCACCTCGGACGAGCTGACGGCCGCCGGCCTCCTCACGAAACGCGGCAACGACTACTTTCAGCGGCGCCTGATGTTCCCGCTCACCGACGCGCGAGGCCGCGTGATCGGCTTTCAGGCGCGCAAGCTCCACGAGGACGATCCGCTGCGCGGCAAGTACGTCAACTCGCCCGAGAGTGACCTCTTTCACAAGTCGAACGTGCTCTACGGGCTGCACCTTGCCCGGCCCGCGATTGCGAAGGAGGACCGGGCGGTCGTCGTCGAGGGGAACACCGACGTGATCGCGCTCCGCCAGTCGGGACTGCAGCCAGTCGTCGCCTCGATGGGGACGGCGCTGACGGAGCGGCAGCTAAAGGAGCTATCGCGGTTGACGCAACGCGTCTTCCTCTGCTTCGACTCGGACGCGGCGGGTGAGGACGCGACCCTTCGCGGGATGGAGCTCGCGCTTCGCGAAGGCTTCGAGATCCGCGTCGTCGCGCTGCCGAAGGGGAAGGATCCCGCGGACGATCCAAGCGGTTTCGAGGCAAGGCTCGAGGAGGCCGAGGCGTACGCCGTCCACCGCGTGCGGCTCGAGCTCGACCGTGCGCGGGACAAGCAGCACGCGTACCTGCGCGTCCAGGACGTCCTCAACGGGATTCCGGAGTCGCCGGAGCGGCACGACGCGTGGCGGCTGGCGAACGACCGTCTCGGGCTGACGGTCCAGCTGCGGGCGGCGGGGAGTGCGGCCGGCGCGGATGCGGCGGCGTCGCCGAGGATGATCGACGCGGGGGAGAGGCTCGAGCGTGAGGCCCTCGCCGGCTGCGTCGCGCATCCGGACCTCGTGCGGCTGCTCGCCGAGATGACCCCCGATCACTTCGACAGCGACCTGAACCGCCGCCTCCAACAGCACCTCGTGGATGACGGCGAGGCCGACGCCGATCTCGTGCCGCTGATCGCCGAGCTCGACGCGCGCGCAGCCGCGGAGGCGATCGACGAGGCGACGGGCACGGAGCTCCTGCTGCGCCTGCGAGAGCGACACCTCCGCCGGGAGCTGTCGGAGGCCGATCCCGAGCACATGAAGGAGCTCCAGGAGGCCCTCGAGAAAGTCCGCGCCGCGGTCGGAGAGCTGGTCTAGGCACCGCTACAATTCCGCGGCCGAGCACCGTTCCCCGGTAGCTCAATTGGCAGAGCATCCGGCTGTTAACCGGAGGGTTGTTGGTTCGAGTCCAACCCGGGGAGCTATCAAAGAGCCCGCGCACGGGCTCTTTTCGTCATCTTAGGACGGAACCGTCCGAGTCGAACTCTTGGCCAACTCTTGCTCGGCCGAGGACCCGTCCTGCGCAGCAGACGCGTGAGCTCACCGTGCCAGTTCGTTCGCGAGCCGTTTGGGTTCGGTGATCATCCAGATGTGTCCTTCCGAGGCGTCTAGCTCGCGGTAGCTTGCATTGAGAAGGGTTGCGAGTCGGCGGCAGTGCGCGGAGGTGGTCAGCTCGTCGCTCACGCATCCGACGACCGTGCAGGGAATGCGATGCGCGCGAATCCGCTCGAGTTCCGGCGTGAGGTCTAGGTCGTGCACGGTTCGCGCCACTCGAAGCGCGGCCCGCGGCGCGGTCGCCATGCCGGCAATAGCGCGGCAGAGCTCGCCGGCCGGATAGCACCCGCGCGCGACTTGGCCGACGAAGGTGGCCGTGCTTGCCCACAGCGGCTTGTTGAGCGGCAGCCCGGCTGGCGACACGAGAATCAGCTTCTCGACCAGCTCGGGCTGGTCGACTGCAGCCAGAAGTGCGAGCGCACCGCCCATCGAATGGCCGGCGAGTGCGACCGGCGTTCGTCGGCGCGTTATCTCCGCTCCTAGCCAGCGGCGGTAAGCGAGCAGCTCGCCGCGAGTTGTCCGGAATGCGGGCAGCTCGAGCGCTTCCCAGCCCTCAGGGAGGCCTGCAACGTACAGACCGGCGGTCGCGCCCCAGCCGGGCACGAAGAGACCCTTCATCGTGCTCGACATTCTCCAGGCCTGGCCTGATCTCAGCTCACCCAAGATCGCCTAACTGACCTGATCTGCTGTTCCCTAATCCGGTAACAGGCGACTGTTAAGCGGGGGGTTGTTGGTTCGGTCCAATCCGGGGAAGTAGAAAGGCCCCTGCAAAGAGGGGCCTTTCGTCATTCAATTCCAATACCAGCTAGCCGCCCTGCTGCCCCTCGGATTAGTACCCCGGGCCTAAGAGCTCGCTTCAGAATGAGTAGCCAGAGCCCCGGCTAGGGCCCCCTGCCTTTCGTTGTGGATCTCGAACTCCGTTGACTGCGGCGGCACAGGGAGCCCGGCTTCGCCAAGAGCTTGGAGCCCTGGCATCAGCGTCTCGTCGCGGAAGCGCTCATAGCTCTCTCGGGAGTCCCAGAGCGCGACCACGATCCACCCATCATCTGTGGCACCGGCTGCGTGATAGGTCTGGCCCTCGGGAAGACTCCCGTCCGACGGATGAACGCGAGCGATCCCCGCTTCGTACTGATCCTTAGTCCCACCGGGGAACCGGTGGACGATGCCGAAAGTCGCCATATCGCCTCCTGATCTCGACGCTGAAGGTAGCCGCCGATCGTAACGTGTCAGCGCCGCACACACGACCGGTCCACGCGGACTAGTCGTAGGACTCCGATCCGGACACGTCCGCTCGGGACGTGGCGAATCGGGGGTAGCCTGCGACCATCGTGCTCGTGAGGCTCGCCTGATGCGGACACGTCTACTGGTCTTGCTGGTGACAGTGGGCGCGGCGTTCGCCTTCGCGGGCGCAGCCCCGAGCGCTCCGCCGCCCGGCGCGACGGCGGTCTGCCGCGACGGCACCTACAGCTTCTCGCAGCACCACTCGGGCACCTGCTCTCACCACGGCGGTGTTGCGAAGTGGCTCGACGGGAGCGGCGCCGGCGGAGGAAGTGGCACTCACAAGATCAACGTCGGCCAGACCGTGTTGCTTGCGTCGCGAACGAGCACGAGCGGTTGCAAGCTGGGGCCCGACCCGGATCTCCGCTGCTCACCCGGCGCCTACTACAACAAGCTGACGAAGAGGGTCATCTGTGGGGCCGGGTTTCACACGAGCTCGATTCGCAACGTGCCCGAGTCGGAGAAGTTCGCGGTCGAGCGCGAGTACGGGATGGCACCCGGCCACTACGGGCGCTCGCTCGAGATCGACCACATCGTCAGCCTCGAGCTCGGCGGCTCGAACGACGTCGCGAACCTCTTCCCCGAGAAGCTTGGCGCGGCCCCGGGATACAAGGTGAAGGACCGCCTGGAGAACAAGGTGCACGACTGGGTCTGCGCGGGCCGGATCGACCTCCGCCCGGCGCAGCGCCAGATCGCTCGTAACTGGCAGGCGCTCTACCGCCGGGTCTTCGGGGTACCACCCACAGGCTGAAGCGAAGGAAGATTCCGTCCCCCTGCCGTGTCATGACGGCACGGTGGGCACGACGAGCTCATTAGGACATACCCGGTTCAAGAATGGGCCGTCAGACCTATTGAAGCGAGATACGCACCTTGCAACTCTTTGTGCGGCAAGTTCGGTAGCGAGGGGACCAGTATCGAGGGGAGGATTTTTCCTGTGGCAGGGCTTCGCCGCGTAGCCGCGGGCTGGGGTGGGCGACGTGTGCTGACTTTCGTCGGCCTTGGGGTCATCGCGCTGGCCGGTCCTGTCCTGCTCGCGTCCGCGCATCCGATCGCGGTCAACGGCTCCTCGGCCGACTGGCTGGCGCGCGCGCCCCTGTACGACAACACGGGCATCGTCGCCCGTGACGCGAGCGAGTCCGGCGAGTACATCTGGGCCGACCATCCGACCGACGAGCGGACGGCTTTTGCCTCGCCGGATCCGCGTGTCGACATCACCCAGGTTCGCTATACGGCCGACTCGACGAACCTCTACGCGCTCGTGAAGCTCGCCTCGCTCGAGGTTTCGTCCGGCGACGGCGCGCCGATGATCCAGATCGCAATCGACACCAACGGGATCAGCGGCTCAGGCGACGCCAACCTCGTCGCGGGCGCCGACACGACGGTCGCGGACGTGGCTCAGTGGGAGTACCTGCTGCAGACCCGCTTCGGAAGCGGGAACAGCAACCTGAACGTCTGGCACGGAGGCTCCTCCGTCCAGGCAGGCGTGGTCTCGCAGGGAGGCGACGGGACGGTCGAGCTCTCGGTGCCGTGGGCCTCCCTCGGATTCGCCGGTCCGCCAAGCACGCCGCTCAGGTTCACTGTGGCGACCTTCCGGTCGACGGCGGGCGATCTGACGAAGGACGTCGGTGGCCCGAGTGTGTCCAATGCGCTCGACGTCGTCACGGACTACGGCGATCCGCGGACGACCGGCTATCCCAACACCTCGGCCGAGTTCGCTTCGGACCAGCGAATCGACTACTACGCCGACGTCTACTTCAACTCGGCTGGCGACGTCCGGGCACCGCTCGTCGTCCAGAAGGCAGCGACGAATCTCGGCGCAACCCCCGCCGCCGAGTGGATTCAAGTTGCGAACACGACGTCGTCGACTCTCAACATCTCGGGCTTTGCCCTCGGCGACGAGAAGACCCCGGACGGCGGCGAGGGCATGTACAAGTTCCCCGCCGGAACGACCGTCCCGGTCGGCGGCAACGTGAGGGTTGCACGGAGCGCCGTTGCCTACTTCAGCGTCTACGGGACGAACCCGCAGTTCGAGCTGACGAGCACCGATCCCTCGGTTCCCGATCTGATCCCGTTCGCGAACTGGGGGTCGACGACGCCGGACTTCGGTGACGCAGGCGACGAAATCATGCTGCTGGACAACACTTCCTCGACGCAGATCGACATCGTCACCTACGGAACCGGTGACTACACCGGAATCGTTGCTCGACCCGCGCAGGTTCCGAACGAGATCGTCACCCGCGCGGTCTCGCTGCGCGACACCGACAACAACAACGCCGACTTCAGCTCCGCGAGCTGTACCGGGACGATCATCTACGACGGTGGCCCGTCCGGGGTCGGAACGTCCTGGAACCTCGCAGCCAACTGGCACGACACGACGACGAACGCCGACCGGTTGCCGACTGCTACCGACCACGTCTGCATCTCCGATCTCGGGATCGCCGGCGTCACCTTCGATAGCGGGACGACCTCTGTGCTGAGCATCACCGCCCAAGAGACCTTGAACGTCACCGGCGGCACGCTGAACATGACGAGCACGAGCCAGGCTTCCGAGTTCGGCACGCTCAACCTCACGGGCGGCACGATTGGCGGAACCGGTGACCTGACCGTGAACGGGGCGACGAACTGGTCGGGCGGGACGTTCAGCGCCGATTCGACCGCCGCGATGACGACCTTCAACGGCGCACTGAACCTGAACGGCGCCGCCGGACACACGGTCCAAGTCCGCCACCTGGAGCTGAACACCGATACGACCTGGACAAGCGGGCAGATCTTCGTCGGCAACGGCGGCACGATCACAAACGGCGCCGGGCACACCTTCGCGATCCAGACCGACGACGACTTCCAGTACGTGGGCGGTAGCACCGTGAGCTTCACGAATGCCGGCACGCTGACAAAGCAGATCGACGGCGACTCCGGCAACGGGACGACGACCCAGATCGCGGTCTCGGGCAGCTTCGCCTACAACAACACGGGCTCGACGACGATCACGAGCGGAACCCTCGAGGTGAACGCAGGCAGCACCACCACCGGCTCCTTCGCGGTCTCTGCGGGATCGACGCTGCTCTTCAGCGGGGGCACGAACAACCTGAACACAGGGTCGTCGATCGCCGGAGCAGGAACGCTCAGCATCGCCGGTGGGACGACGAACATCAACGCGCCTGCCCTGAGCAACAACGTGGTCACGGTCAGCGGCGGCACCCTGAACGTGAACGCCACCTCCAGCATCGCCTCGCTCGGCTTGGCCGGTGGCACGATCGGCGGCTCCGGCAACCTGACCGTGAACGGGGCGACGAACTGGTCGGCCGGCACGTTCAGCGCCGATTCGACCGCCGTGACGGCGACCCTGAACGGCGCGGTGACCCTGAACGGCGGCGGCCACGGCGTCCAGTTCCGCCAGTTGCAGCTGAACGCGGACACGACCTGGACGGGCGGGCAGATCCTCGTCAGCAGCGGCGCGGCGATCACGAACACCGCCGGCCACACATTCGCGATCCAGACCGACGACGACTTCCAGTACACGGGCGGCAGCACCGTGAGCTTCACGAATGCCGGCACGCTGACCAAGCAGATCGACGGCGACTCCGGCAACGGGACGACGACCCAGATCGCGGTCTCCGGCAACTTCGCCTACAACAACACAGGCTCGACGACGATCACGAGCGGAACGCTCGATCTCTCCGGCGGCGGCACCGACACCGGCTCCTTCTCGGTACCCGCGGGGTCGACGCTGCTCTTCAGCGGCGGGACGCACAACCTGGACGTCGGCTCGCTCGTCAGCGGCGCCGGCACCGTCCGATTCCTTGGCGGTGTCGTGAACATCGCCGGCGACTACAACGTCACGAGCCCGACCGACGTCATCGGGGGGACGGTCAATTTCAATCTCAGCTCGTTCTTCGACACGAGCCCGGCGATTACCGGCACGCTGACGCAGTCCGGCGGTACGGTCGGGGGCGACGACACATTCCAGATCACAGGCTCGTTCACGTGGTCGGGCGGGACGCAGACCGGTACGGGCCAGACGGTCATCCTGCCGGGCGCGTCACTGGTGCTCACCGGCACCACGAAGACACTCTCGGGACTGCGCACCCTTGACAATCAAGGCACAACGACGTGGACCGACCCGAACGCCTTGAACGTCGGCGGTGGCGCCGTGTCGGGCGGCACGATCGTCAACGAGGGCGTCTGGAATGTCGGCGACGGCCAGGGAATCAACAACAACGGCGGCCAGACGGAGTTCCAGAACGTAGCGGGCGGCGTCATCAACAAGATCACGACGCCGGGCGGCCAGGCCGTGAACTGGAGCGCGGAGGACGGCCTGGGCTCGACGGACGGCGGCATTGTCGCGTCTATTCCCGGCTGGAGCCGAACGTCGAACTTCACCGTGGTTCAGTACGGCTCGCCGGGCTTCCCGACCGTGGCGCAGGCTCCGCCCGGAGCGGGCACGAACTTCTTTGCCGGCGGGCCGACCACCGCGCTCTCGACGGTGACGCAGAACATCGACCTCTCGCCCTATGCCGGCGCGATCGACGGCAGCGACTTCACGACGATGCTCGACGGCTACCTCGGCGGCACCGGCACCGAGAACGACAACATGACGGTCAGGGCCGTGTTCCTGAACGGCGCGACCGAGCTCGGGAACCTCACACTCACACCCGTCCTGGCCGCCGACCGCGGCAACACGACGGGCTTCGTCTTCCGTTCCGGGCAGACCACTGTTCCCCCGGGCACACGAACCGTACGGCTCGAGCAGACCGCGACCCGGGTGACCTGCGGCGGCTGCAGTACCTACAACAACGCCTACTCCGACAAGATCAACATTCAGTTCCGCGACTCGAACGCATACATCGGGTCGAGTTACATCAGCATTCCGTTCGACAACGACTCGAGCGCGTCCGGCGGCGGCGTCCACCTCCAGCACGGGACGCTGAACCTCGCAGCCGGCGGACTGAACTCGAACACGGGCTCGTTCGCGGTCGACGACGGCGGGGCGCTCCAGTTCGGCGGCGGGACCCACACGCTTGGCGCCGCCTCGACGGTGACGGGCCCCGGCGCCGTTCGCTTCTCGGCCGGGACCGTTACGGAGAGCGGGACATACAACCCGACCAGGACGACGATCGACGGCGGGACGGTGAGCTTCAACTCTCCCGCTAGCACGACCGTCCTCAACCAGTCGGCCGGTGCGCTCGCCGGCGCCGGCATCTTCACGATCAACGGCCCGAGCCCGGCCTCGAGCTGGACGGCCGGCAGCATGAACGGCACCGGCACGACGCACCTGATGCCAGGGGCAACGATGAACCTGAGCGGCACCAGCGTGAAGGACGCAAACGGCGGCCGGATCACCCAGAACGACGGCACCTGGAACTTCGCGGGCGGCGGCGACATGCGTATCGGCACCGGGACGTTCCAGAACAACGGCGTCTTCGACATCCAGGCCGACGCCAACTTCCTGAACAACCTCGGCGGCACCGCGCAGTTCGTGAACGGCGGCACGCTGAAGAAGACAG
>JBGOSR010000073.1:0-9261 GCA_041476065.1 Gaiellaceae bacterium | reverse complement strand
CGGTCGATCTCGTAGTCCTCGATGATCTCGGCGACTTGCTCCGGGCGTCCGAGAATCGGGCCTGGCGTCTCGGGATCGTCTCCGTCGAGGAAGCCGACCAGCTCGAGCCCGTATTCAGGGTGCGCTTCGATCTTGCGCTGAACGAGCCGTGCCTCGGGGCCGCTGCCAACCACGAGCGTTCGCCGCGGCGTCATTACATGCGGCAGGACCCAGCTGCGAATCGAGCCGCGAACGATCGGAACGAGTACGAGTGCTCCGGAGAGGAAGAGCACCGCCTCGACTGCGGTGTAGACCCACCAGCCGAAGAAGTAGTGCACGCCCTGCGACAGGATTAGATAGCCGAGCGACCCGGCCAACATCGCGTGGAAGATGTCCCGGACCTCGTCGAAGCTCGAGACGGAGATACGCAGGTTGTCGTTCTCGTAGAGGTGATAGGCGGTTAACACCGCGAGCCAGATCGGCGCGGCGGTGACGATCAAGAGGGTCAGGAACCAGCCCGGCGCCGAGACGGGCGGCAGCGACCCCATGCGGTCGGCGGCGACGTAGGTGAGCGCATAGGCAGCCGCCAGTGCGACGATGTCGCCGCCGATCAGGATCCACGTGCGGCCACGGCGAAGCCCCGCGCGCGGTGCGGCCAGCGCGGTCGGAGCGACGACGTTGTCCAGGCTTGCGCTCATCGTGATCCCTCGTTGTCCCTCATGTCCGCCTCTGCTGCTCGGCGTCGCCTCCTCCTCCCCGGAGCGAGTGCATCGAGTCTAAGGAGGGACGGGGGCGCTTAAAGACCAGAGTTTCCAGACTCCACGCTAGGCGAGGAGCGCCGTATCCAACTAGCCGATCGGCTGGTTGTCTGAGTCAGCCCGAGCGTCGCGACCGGTCGTGGAGCTCGCGGTCCTGATGCGAGCGACGCCGAGAAGCATTCCGTACTGCCAGCGCCGTTCGCGACAGCTTGTCCCGCCAACTTTCGTCACCTTCGGGCCCGATCTCCTCCACGAACGTTCGCGGCAGACTGCGCGCCGCCGCAAGCGGTGGCATCGCCCAGAAGTCGCTCAGCCAGCGTTGGAGGTGATTCTCGAGCACGGTCCGCTCGCGCACGCGCCCCAGGTTCTGTGCCCACATCCGGAGTGCCCACGGGGTCGGCTGATCCGAGAGGAGCGCGTCGACTGCCGCGATCGTAGCGCGCCAGATCCGCTCGACGCCCCACGCCCGAGCCAATGCATCGATCTCTGCATGATCGGCCGCCGCCGCGACGGCCGCGATGTCGATCATGTCGCGGAGCCGACGCAATGGCTCGTGGGCCCACGAGTGGACTGCGAGCAGCAGCGCTTGCTGGGCGGGCGACGGGGCGAGCATCCCCTCGACCCCAGTCGCGCTGGCCTGGGCGGACTCGAAGAGCACCTCCGTCGGCGGCGAGGCAAGTGCCTCGAGCCACTTCGGCCGCGAATGAACCTCGACGGCGAGCGGGACGCCGTTCGCGAGCACTGGCCGCAGGTGGTGGATGTCGACGTACAGCTCGGGATCGCCGACGAGCTCGAAACCCGCAGCGAGCAGCGCCCGTTGGGCCTCCTCGGCGTCGGGCACGAGCAGGTCGATGTCGCCGTAGCCCCGCAGGGCCGGATCCGGATAACGGGCTGCCACCTCGGGCCCCTTGAGCACCATCGCCGGGCCGTCGTAGGCCGCTCGGACGCGCTCGAGCACGAGCGGTGCCGTCATGAGGGCGATCGCCGCTAGCCGCTCCTGCGCGACGAAGTCGGGCGGCACCGGGCGACCGAGCGTGCGATAGCGCCGGGCGGCGAGCACCTCGAGCCGGTGGCTGCGCAGGTCGTCCGCACTCGGGGCGCGGTCGATCAGCGCGTCGACGGCCTCCCAGAGACCGCCGCCGCCGGAGCTTGTCCCGAGCGGCACCTGCCAATCGTGCCAGCGGCGTCGACTTTCGGCATCACCCGGCTGGGCGAGGCGTGCGTTCCTGGAACCAAACCCCTCCAAACCTAGCCACATGGGCAGTGTTCACAAACCGTGAGCGTAAGGATCATGGCTACATGTCGGCGGTATCCGCGCCCTCGTCGGACGTCGCACGCAGCCGCGCGGCCGTCAGGGTACTCGAAGACACGTCGACGATCGAGGCGCGCGCGCTCGTGCAGCGATTCGGCACGAAGGTCGTGCTCGACTCGCTCTCGTTCGAGGTCCAGCCCAGCACGATCCACGCACTGCTCGGGCCGAACGGCGCCGGCAAGACGACGCTGATCCGGATTCTGGCCGGCCTGCTCGTCCCCTCCGGCGGAACCGTCCAGATCCTCGGGGTCGCGGCTGGTTCGTCGCGGTCCTTTCGCCGACTGATTGGGCTCCTGCCCTCTGGTGACCGAAGCTTCTACCTGCGCATCTCGGGGATCGAGAACCTTGTCTTCTTTGCGCGACTGCACGGGATGCGTCGGCGCGAGGCTGCGCGGCGCGCGCGGGAAGTGCTCGAGGAAGTGGGATTGGAGGACGCGGCGACGACCCGGGTCGCCTTCTACTCCCACGGCATGCAGAAGCGACTGTCGGTGGCTCGGGCCCTGCTCGCCGATCCGCCGATTCTCCTGATCGACGAGGCGACGCACGACCTCGATCCCGACGGCGCGCGGCGTGTGCGCGAACTCGTCGCGGCCGCGGCGGGGCGCGGAACCGCAGTCGTCTGGGCGACGCAGCGCCTCGACGAGATCCGCGGCTTCGCCGACAGGGTCACACTGCTCGCGGAGGGCCGGGCGGCGTTCGCCGGAACCGTGCCGGAGCTGATGGCGACTGCCGTGCCGAGGCGATACCTGCTGCGCCTGAGGAACGGCCTGCCGGTCCGGTACTCGCTCGAATCCGCGGGTCGCTCCGCGCTCGGATCGCTCGGGACACTCGAACTGGTCGGCGAGAGTTCCTCGGAGCACTACGTTCTCGCGCTCGCCGACGAGGTCGTCCTCGGGGACGCGCTCGCGGCGCTCTCGCGGGTTAGCATCGACGTGCTCACGTGCAGAGAGGAGCGCTCGGAGATCGAACAGGCGTTCCTCGCACTCGCGGGAAAGTCCGAATGAGCATCCTCGAGCTGGAGGCCGGCCACCTGGGAGCCCTTACCGGCGAGCTGCGGAAACTGCCCGCCTTTGTGCGGCGGGACTTCCTGGTCGCCTGGAGTTACCGGATGAGCTTCGTCTCGGATCTCGTCAACCTCGCCGGCCAGATCGTCGTCTTCTACTTCATCGGCCAGCTCGTGGATCCGAGTCGCTTTCCGACCGTAGGCGGCTCGGCCGTGACGTATCTCGAGTTCGCCGCGGTCGGGATCGCGCTCGGCGTCTTCATCCAGTTCGGACTCGACCGCGTCTCCGCCGCCATGCGAGGCGAGCAGTTGATGGGAACGCTCGAGTCGGTGCTGATGACGCCGACCGCACCGGCGACGGTCCAGCTCGGCTCGGTCGCGTTCGACCTCATCTACATTCCGCTGCGGACGGCGGTGTTCCTGGGCGGGATCACGCTCGCCTTCGGGCTGAACTTCTCGGCCGGCGGGATCATTCCGGCCCTGCTCCTGCTGATCGCCTTCATCCCATTCGTCTGGGGCCTCGGCGTCCTAACAGCCGCCGCGCTGCTGACGTTCCGACGGGGTTCCGGCTTCGTCGGGCTCGGTGCGGTCGTCGTCGGCCTGCTCTCCGGGGTCTACTTCCCGCTCGACCTGCTTCCCGGCTGGCTAAGTGGGATCGCGGCGGGGAATCCCGTCGCGCTGACGATCGACGGCATGCGCGACGCCCTGCTGGGCGGCGCAAGTCTCGTCGACATTGCACCAACCTTGGCGCTGCTCGTGCCGTTCTCCGCCGCGTCGCTCGCGCTCGGGCTGGGTTCTTTCCGACTAGCCGTACGACGCGAGCGCCGGCGTGGGACGCTCGGCCTCTACTGATGGAGGAGTTGCGCCTCCGAACCGACGAGCTGGTCTGGCGAGAGATCGACGACGAGCTCGTGGCCGTCGACATCGCATCCTCGGCCTACCTCAGCACCAACCGAACTGGGACGGTGCTCTGGCAGATGCTCGCCGAGGGCACCACGCGTGCGGAGCTCGTTGACCGCCTCGTCGAGAGCTTCGGGATCTCGTCCGAACACGCAGCGGCCGACGTGGACGCGTTCCTCAAAGACCTCGAGGCTCGCGAACTCCTCACCAGATGAACGCCCGAACGCTCGACGTCCCCACGCTCCGCGCCGCCTGGTGGACACACCGGGCGCTGCGCCGAGTTCGGGTCGAGCTCCGCGCCAAAGGCCTCAAGTACTCGGCCGCGCCGGAGCCGCCGAAGCTTCCGCGTCATGCCCGGCGCGGGGTCCTCGCCGTCCTGCGCAGAGAGCCGAGCACCTGCCTCGAGCGGGCACTCGTGCTGCAGCGCTGGCACCAGGCTCACGGCAGCGTCCGCGACGTCGTCATCGCCGTCAGGAACGCCAGGGTGGACTTCTCGGCACACGCGTGGCTCGACGGCGAACCCGACGGCGACGTCGACGCCTTCTCCGAGCTCCTGCGACTGCCGCCGCGATGACGTCCCCGACGACGTACGGCCTCGATGCCCTCGAGGTCGCGACAGGTCTGGTGGTGGGAGTCGGGCCCGAACTTGGGCTCGTAGGGCGGTCCCCGAGCAGCGAGTCGCCGCTTGCCGCAATCGAACGGGCGGTCCTCCCGGCCCTCCGCCGTCCGCCTTGCCTGGTCAGCTTTTCGGGGGGACGCGACTCCTCGGCTGTCCTCGCCGTCGCCGCCGCAGTCGCACGGCGCGAGGGATTACCCGTGCCGATTCCTGCCACGAACCGGTTCCCCGACGCGACGACGACCGACGAATCCGAGTGGCAGGAGCGCGTGGTCTCGCACCTCGGGCTCGAGGACTGGATCCGACTCGAGCACACCGTCGAGCTGGACTGTGTGGGCCCGGTCGCCATCGAGGTGCTGCGTCGGCACGGGCTCCTGTGGCCCTTCAACGCGCACTTCCACGTCCCTCTGCTGCGGCTCGCTTCGGGCGGGTCTCTGCTGACGGGTATCGGTGGAGACGAGGCGCTGTCGCCTTCGCGCTGGTCGAGGGCCGTGGACGTCCTCCACGGGCGCATCCGCCCCGAGCCGCGAGACGTGCTCCGCATAGCCTTGGCGCTGTCGCCGCGGGTGCTCCGTCACCGCGTCCTGCGGCACCGGCTCCCGGCGCTGTACCCCTGGCTGCGTCCGCACGCGCGCCGTGCGTTCGCCTCTGCCTGGGCGGCACAGTGCGCGTCGGAGCCGGTCGGCTGGGTCGCGCACATCGGCTGGGTGCAGCGGCTGCGCTACCTCCACGTCGGGCTCGCCAGCCTTCGCTTACTCGCAGCGGACGACGACGTGCACGTCGTCGTTCATCCGTTTGTCGATCGCGGCTTCATGGCCGCCCTGTCGGCCCTCGCGCCGCGAGAGCGTTTCCAGAGTCGGGTCTCCGCAACGAGAGCGCTATTCGGAGCGTTGCTCCCCAAACCAGTGCTGACGCGGCCCACCAAGACGGTCTTCGACGAGGCGTTCTGGAACGAGCCGAGCCGCGCATTCGCAGCGGGTTGGAACGGCGAGGGAGTCGACCATGAGCTCGTCGACGCCGAGGCGCTGGTCGACGAATGGGCCTCCCCGAATCCCGACCCGCGTTCGTTTCTGCTCGTCCAGGCGGCCTGGCTCGCGCGACAGGAACGGTCAGCCGACCGTGTCGAGCAGGCACTCGATAACGCCCGGCAATGAGTCCCAGCCCTCGGGCCTACTGACCTCCCAGGAGGGGAACGCGGCGAGGTCCAGCAACGTCGCGGGATCTCGTGGCGGTACGTTGACAGCGCGATTGGCGTGGAAGCGTGCCAGCCGTTCCGCGGGCCCGAGCTGAACGGCCTGCACCCGCTCGCCCCAGGTAAGGAAGATCCACCCCGCGAGCCTCAGCCGGTTCGGTACCGGCCCTACCCGAAGGCGCCACCGCTCGCGAGCACCAACCACACCGAGCGGCTCGCCCGTACCGAGTCGCTCGGCCGCCTCACGGCGGAGATCGACCGAGCGCGGACCGGCGAAGACCGCCGAGTCCTCCACGACCAGCAGATCGTCGCACGCAATCGCGATGCCCTCGAGCGCGAGGCGTGCGACGGTCGTGCTCTTTCCGGAGCCGCGCTCGCCGACCAGCCCCCATACGCCGCCGCCGGCGACGAACCCGCTCGCGTGAAAGCTCTCGCGGCCGAGCCAGTAGGCCATCACCGCCGCAACCGGCGCCAGCAGGGGATGCACGAGCTCGGCAGTGCGTACCCGATAAGGGAGCACGAAGGTCGCCTTCCCGCGTCTGCGGTCGATCGTGATCTCGCCGCCGCTCTGGAGCTTGAGCAGAGCAGCCTGGTCGCTCAGCGATTCATGCTCGGCCTCGCCCGTCGCGAGCTTGCGGTAGATCCCCAGCCGCGGCCAGGCAGGGCACGCTTGAACGAGGAGCGGTCGCGCGCGCTCGACGTTCTCCAGACGCAGTCCGTAGGCGCCGACTTCACCGCGCGGTCTCGCCTGGCGGGATTCGGCACCCATCGACCAACCTCAACTCTAGACGAGCGGCTAGTTGCTCAGGCTCGTGACGGGTGTTACGTTCCGGGTCGAAGGGAGAAAAGCATGGAACGAGAGATGAAGCCCACCGGCGCGTACGAGGCTCCTGCGCTCGTGGAACTAGGCTCCCTCGAGGTCATGACGCTTGGGTGCGACAAGGCCCTGGGGGAGTCCGACGGGTTCACGTTCCTGAACCAGCCGATCGTCTGCACCTCGTCGTAGGCTCGAGGCGCGCGACCGCACGACGAGGTTCGACCGCGACGCCCGCGTTGCCGTACCCGGAGGCCGCTCGAGGAAGGTCATCTCTATCCTCGTGGCTAGTTGTGGCGCCTGAGCTCCGCCGCTAGGTTCCAGCGTACGATGAAGCTCCGAAACCCGGGAGGAGCCCATGCTTGACACGCCGAGGGAGCGCACAGGGGTCTACGAGGCTCCAGAACTCGTAGAACTCGGCGCGTTCGCTGAGGTAACGCTCGGCTGCAACAAGGACTGGGGTGGATCCGACGGATTCACGTTCCAGCAGCAGCCGATTACCTGCACTTCCACTTAGCGTTACTCGGACCTGAGCTCGGCCCTTCTTCGTTTCCCCTCGGGGGCCGAAAAGGGCTATTCGCGTTCGTTCGAGACTCGCCTTTCGGCCGGTGGCAGCTGAACTGCCACCCAACTAACCTCTGCTCGTGGACAGCGCTGCCCCGACACCGCCCTCGCGCGAACTCGAGCCCGTCTATGAGCCCCCTGTGCTCCTCGAGTTCGGCTCGGTCGCCGAGCGGACGCTCAACGGCTGCTACTGGGGCAAGCAGCTCGGCGGGGCCGACGGCTTCACGTTCATGGGGATCACCGTCCCCATCTCCAACTGCTCCTCGTAGCCACCCAGCACCAGCACTCTTTTGTGCAGGCGTCCGTAGAATTCGTCCCATGTTCCAGAGAATCCGAGGCAGGATCCGCGAGGTTGAGGTCGAGGTCATCCCGCCGGCCGACCTTGAGCTTGTGCCGCCGATCGGCATCCAGGTTGTGCCGCCAGTCGACAAGCCGCCGGACGAGCCGAGGCCGCCGGTCGGCATCGAGGTCGTGCCCCGAGTCGATGTGGAGGTGCCACCGGCCGATGCGCCGAAGCCGCCCGTCGACGTCGAGCGGCCCAGTCCAGCAACGGAGCGCGGCGAGGCCCGTTGGCCCGAATGGAAAGTCCCCAAACCCAAGCCTTCACAAGCGCAACCAGAAGCGGCGGCCAGCCCGACGGCGACCCCTCGGTCAAGTGGACGTGAACAACCGCCGGTCGAAGAAACCGTAGCGACAGAGCCACGGCCTCTCCCGCTCACCGAGCTGACGTGCGAGATTCTCTTTTGGCGCGGTTACCGGAAGGCGAGGTTCTACGCGCGTATCTTCAACGACGAAGGAGAGCCGCTCGCGATCACCCAGTCGCCCTTCTTTCGCCCCCGCGGCAACGGTATGCCCGACCAGACCGAGGAAGCTGTCGCCGCATACGAGGAGTTACGGGAACAGCTCGAGCGCGACGGCTGGAAGCACGTCGACGAGGGCGAGAGCTGGTTCCGACAGACCTTTAGCCGTCCGGCTACGGACGCTGAGGGACCGGCGCCGGCGTAAACGCCTCCTTTACCGCCCGCAGCACCTTCTCGCCCCGCCCCTCCACGACTGGTAGGAGCCCGCCGAACTCGAGCCGGGCCAGCTCCACCCGGCCCGACCGGCGCAGCGACCAAAAGCCCAGGTCGGCTAGGAAGTCGATTGGGAAGATCGTCTTGTGCACTTGGAAGCGCTCGTAATGCGACTCGCCCTCGGGGTACCGATAGGCAAAGGTCTCGAGCGCCTTCGCGCCTTTGTCCTTTGCGTCGCCAATCGCGGCGAGAAAAAGCGATTGCATCACCCACGGACTCGACGTCTCGATGACATAGGCGCAGGTGACTAGCACGGCGTCTGCCGAAGGAGGGCCGGCAGGCAACTCGGCTGCCCGCGGGAAGACTTGTGCCGGCCCGTACTGCATCGAGCCGAGCACGCGGCCATCGACGTCGTAGTACACCGTGCCCCACGGTCCCCAGTCCGTCTCTGCTTTTTCGATCCATTTCGGCTTGTCGACATCACGACCGCCGCGCGACTGCCACCAAACGCACGCATGACACACAGTCGGTACGTCGTGGAGCGTCAGCCCCGTGAGACCGGTCACTCGTGTCCCGCTCACGGCAACGTTGTAGCAGGTGTCTCCCGCTAAGTGAGACGTAGGTCACGAGGTCAGGCTGCAGGATTCCCTGGAACTGATCCTGTTTCCCCCAGCGCGCGACCCAGCCGCCATTGAATCGCGACGATCGCCTTGAGGTTCGCCTCGAGTTCGATTCCATCGGCGCCGTGAGCGCGGAGTCGGTGCTGCTCCACGACGAGGTAAGAAAGAACGTGCCTCATCGCCTCTACAGATCCCGGTGTTTTCTCCACCGTCGCCATCGACGCTCTAACCGGAGTCTGCGGCTCCTAGGTCGATCCGTCACTGGACGAAAGACGGGGCTTCAGAGAGCTCAGACGGGCTTTCGGACAGGCCCGATCTCGTCAACGACCACATCCACGGCTTCGGGCTCGACGCTTGCCATCCGGGCGAGGTAGCCGGCCACCCGCCGCTGCACTTCGCGACCCACCTCCGGAACCGAAGCTCCCCAGTCGACGGCGAGATGGAGTTCGACGCGCACCCTGCCATCCTCCTCCGACACGCGCACGCCCCT
>JBGOSR010000072.1:0-9276 GCA_041476065.1 Gaiellaceae bacterium | reverse complement strand
CCGGGAGTTCGCGAGCAGCCGGAGCTCGCTGCCGCGGCGCTCGCCCGGCTGGCCGAGAACGAGTCGCTGCGCCGTCAGCTCTCCGAGGAGACGAGACGAAGCGTGGAGGGCAAGACCTTCGCGGACATCGCCGGCGAGCTCGAAGACCTCTACAGCAGCCTCGCGCGCCGCCGCAAGGGGACCTTGCAACAGACTGTTGCAACCTCGGAGGAGCCTCTCGCCGACAGGGATTGGATCCTCGCGGACCTCCACCTTCACACCTCGTGGTCGAGCGATTGCGCGGTCGATGCCGAGCAGGTGCTCGATCAGGCCGAGGCGATCGGGCTCGGCGCGATCGCAGTCACCGACCACAACGTGTTCGGCGGAGCGCTCGAGGCAGTCGAGCTAGCACGCGCCCGCGGCCTGACGGTCATTCCCGGCGAGGAGGTGAAGACCGACGGGCAGGGCGAGGTGATCGGGCTCTTCCTCTCCGAGGAGATCCGCCGCGGCATGTCCTTTGCGGACACCATCAAGGCGATCAAGGATCAGGGCGGCCTCGTCTACGTCCCCCATCCCTTCGACCGACTGCACGCAATCGCCGACCCGGCCACTCTTCACCGGCACCTGGCCGACATCGACGTCTTCGAGGTCTACAACGCGCGCCTCCTCTTCGAGGCCTACAACCACGAAGCGCTCCGCTTCGCCCGCAAGTACAACCTGACGATGGGCGCCGGCTCGGATGCTCACGTCGCACCGGGCCTCGGAACAGGCGGCCTGCGCATGCGGGCGTTCGACGGCCCGGAGGAGTTCATGCAGAGCCTTCGCTCGGCCGTGATCCTGCGCCGCCCGAAGTCGCTGGCCTACCTGCAGTCGCTCAAGTGGGTGGCCCAGGTCAAGGAACGAGTTCGCTGAGGTCGGGTTGTCCGATCGACGCTGTAGAGTTCGAATAGTTGTCTAGAATGCCAACAGTTGCAGCGAAACGCGGCTACGCCGTTCTCACCGTGGCCGACGCGAAAGAGCTCGCGGGCGCACACACCAAGAAGGTCTGGAAGCTCGATCAGCCGCACGAGTTCGGCTTACCGGAGATCGACGACCGCTATCACGTGTGGCGCGTGCCTCTGGTCGCTCACGGACAGAGGGTGGGCGAGGTCGTGATCGACGCGAAGGCCGGAACGATCGACGAGGCTCGCGGGAGCGATCCGGAAGTCGTGGCCAAGCGGTTGGCTGCGACAAAGCCCGGTGGGGCCGGGGAACGGGCACGCCACGCGAAGGTTGCACTCTCCTCGCTTCCCAACACAATCCTCTGCGGCGACTCGAACGAGACGCTCAAGTTGCTGCCACCCGGCTCGGTGGATCTGGTGTTCACCTCGCCGCCCTACTTCAACGCCCGACCGGACTACAGCGACTTTGCCTCCTACGAGGCCTATCTCGAGAGCATCCGCAGTGTCATCCGAAGTTGCCACAGGCTCTTGCACGAGGGCCGCTTCTTCGTGATGAACGTCGCGCCGATCCTGCTTCGGCGAGCGAAACGCTCGGAATCGTCGCGCCGGATCGCGGTGCCGTTCGATATGCACCGGCTCTTCACCGAGGAGGGCTTCGACTTCATCGACGACATCGTCTGGGAGAAGCCCGAGGGCGCGGGTTGGGCGACCGGCCGAGGGCGACGGTTTGCGGCCGACCGAAACCCGCTCCAGTACAAGGCGGTCCCGGTAACGGAGTACGTGCTCGTCTACCGGAAGCAGACCGCGCGGCTTATCGACTGGCATATACGCACGCACCCCGACCAGGATCTCGTCCGCCGGTCGCGCGTCGAGGACGGCTACGAACGAACGAACGTCTGGAAGATCAAGCCTGCGAGCCACCCTCTTCATCCCGCAGTCTTCCCTGTCGAGCTCGCCGAGCGGGTGATTCGCTACTACTCCTTTCTCGATGACGTAGTGCTCGACCCGTTCGCGGGAGTCGGCACGGTAGGCGAAGCGGCCGCTCGTCTGGGCCGCCGCTTCGTCCTGTCGGAACTCGATTCGGCCTACGTTGAGGCGATTCGAGCGGGCACCTCGCGCTGGCTCGGCCGGGGTGCGAAAGACGTGCGCTGCGTGGGGTGCGATCCGATCGACTCGGAAACCCTCTGATCTAGGAGCACGCGCCTATAGTTGGCGATCGTGTCTCTGCTTGGCAGCTTCCCCGAGGAAGCGAAGCCGTTGCTCGACGTGCGCGGCACCGACTTCGTCGAGAAGATCGGAATCGAGGCCGTACGAGAGATCGTCCTCGACGTTCTTTGCGGAATCAACGTCCGAGGCGCGACGGAGCAGCTGACACGCAGGCGTCTGGCCCTCCTGAACGCGGCCCTCCTGGCAACGGTGATGCGAGCCGGCGCAGCCGACAGGCTTGCTGCCCAGGCGGAAGAGGAGTTGAGCCATCGCATGCCCGCCCGGGATCGTCGGCTTCTTCTTTGGGCTCTCGGGCTGACCGGCAAGCAGCAGCAGAACGTGCTCAGATCCGATCTCAGTGCACTCGACGAGTACGCCGAGACCTACCGGGAGACTCTGGTCGAGGCTGGCAAGGAAGCCGAATCGTCGTACGGGCGACTCTCATGTCGACTCGAGCTCGACGGTCACGTCGCAACACTCGACTGGACGGACGCGCTGTCGCTGCTTGCGGCGATGGGGTCTCAGACGCTTGCCGTTCGCGGCGCAGAGAAATCGCTCTACGGAAAGCTCTTCGAGAAGCTCGTTCTGGGTTCTCTTCTCCACGCCCTGGGCTTCAACCTCGTCGACACGCCCGAGGAGGCTCAAGCGGGAGAGCAGAGTTTCTGGCTGAGCTCGCGAGGAGCGAAACGGGAAAGCGACGCGACCGCCGTCCTGTGCCACGAGGCTGCCGTCCGCTTCGACATCGGCTTCATCGGCGTCGGGAACACCGAACTTTCGCTGGACAAGGTTTCACGGTTCGAGAGGGCAGGCGACTTCGCGGGCGAGAGCCGATTCGTGAAGACGATCGTTCTCATAGACCGCATCGGGACGGGAAGTCGCATAACCGAGATGGCCGGCGAGATCGACGGTGTCATCGTGCAGATGAGCGCCTCGACCTGGCCTGTCACCGTCGGGGTCGAGCTGGAGGGGCTCCACGGCGAGTACGAGTCGCCGCTTCGCAACGTGAGCGAGCCCGATCTGAGATATCGACTGGGCGACTTGGTGAAAGATGCACCGTTCGAGCGCATGTTGAGCATCGCCTCTTCACCTGGTACGCGAGCGTAGCTGCGAGGAAACAGTTCGCCAGACGAGAACTGGGAACATGGCCGCCGTGACCTCTGCATCCACCGACGAGATCTATGAGAAGTACCTGAAGAAGGCGATCGCCGAGATCAACGAGCTCGGCGACGAGATCGCGCGCGCCGCAAAGGGCGAGCGGGTCCCCGTGCTCGGTTCCGGCCATCCGCGCGCAGACGTCTTCCTCCTCAAGCACCGCCCGCAGCCGGCCGAGGTGCAGGAGGGAGTCGCGTTCTACGGTCGGACCGGCCAGGCGGTCCTCAAGTCGCTGCAGCGGCTACACGTCGACCCCCTCTCGATCTACGGCACGAACTGCCTCAAGTTCGCCGAAGAGGAGGAGGACGAGGCTCGGCCATTCCTCGTCCGCGAGCTGCACGTCGTCCAACCGAAGCTCGTCGTCGTCATGGGCGAGGAGGCGCTTGCCTTCCTGAACGGGCTCGAATTCCCGCTCGCCGTCGAGGTCGCCGCGGAGGCGGGCACGATCCAGGAGTGGACGCCTACCGTCCAGGTGCTCTACGTCCCCGACATCGACGCGGCGCTCGACGAACAACCCTCGAAGACACAGTTTTGGAACGCATTCAAGGCCCTGGGTCCGTGGTGGGCCGAGCTTCCGCCTTATTAGGCTCGCGGGCGGCCGCGTTCGTCGGGCTGTCGGTCGTCCTCGGCGTCTACTACGCCGTTGCCGAGTCGCTGACGAACTTCACGGTCTGGTGGGAAGTCGTGATCCTCGCCTTCCTCGTCATCCCGGCTGTTTTCGGGCTCGTGTACCTCGCCCGGCCGCTCTGGCGCGCGCCGGCGCGGCGCCTGCTCGTTGCCGGGCTCGCCGTCGGCGTCCTCGCCGCGCTCCTCGAGGTGACCGGCCTCGTCGTCGTCGCGAACTTCGCGAAGCTCGCAGCCGTCACGCTGATCGCCTTCTGGTTCCTGACTTACTTCGAGACGGCTGCGTGGGTCGTGCTCGTGGCGATGATCGTCCCCTGGGTCGACGCGTACTCGGTCTGGCGCGGGCCGACGAAGCACATCATCACGCACCAGCGACACCTGTTCACGACGTTTTCGTTCGCCTTCCCGGTCCCGGGCGAGCGGAACACGGCGCAACTCGGCCTCCCCGATCTTCTCTTCTTCGCGCTGTTCCTCGCATCCACCGAGCGCTGGGGCCTGCGCACGCGGCTGACCTGGGCCGCTCTGACTCTCTCCTTCGGCGGGACGATGGCGCTCTCCGTCGCCTTCGACCTCAACGGATTGCCGGCCTTGCCGCTGCTGGCGCTCGGCTTCCTGCTGCCGAACGTGGATCTTCTCTGGAAGAAGATGCGCGCCCAGGGGGCGTGGGGTCAGCTAGTCACGCGTCAATAGCGCCACGGTCTCGATATGCGGCGTGTGCGGGAACATGTCCACGGGCCGGGCGCGCTCGAGGCGGTAACCCCACTCGGCGGCGAGCTCCTTGACGTTCCCGGCGAGCGTCGTCGGGTTGCACGAGACGTAGACGATGCGTTTCGCTTCGAGGCGCGCGATCCGGCGCAGCGCCTTTCCGGAGAGCCCGGCGCGAGGCGGGTCGACGACGACGACGTCGGGGACTCCCGCTCGGTCACGCAGGTCCGCAATCACCTCGCCGACCTCGCCGGCGAAGAAGGCGGCGTTCGTGATCCCGTTCAGGTCCGCGTTCTCGAGCGCGCAGGCAACCGATTCCTCCGAGACCTCGACGCCCCAGACGGTCAGCGCGTCACGCGCCAAGCTCAGTCCGATCGTCCCAATCCCGCAGTAGAGGTCGTAGACGCTCTCCTCGCCGGTCAGCTCGGCGTACTCGCGCGCGAGCTCGTAGAGACGCTCGGCCATAGCGGTGTTCGTCTGCAGGAACGCATTTGGGCGGACCCGGAAGCGCAGGCCGCAGAGCTGCTCCTCGATCGCCTCGTCGCCGAACAGCAGCTGCGTCGGAAGGTTCGTCACCTCGGCCGGCCGGTCGTTGACCGACCAGTGGATCGACCGCACCTCCGGCAGATGGCTGAGCGCCGCGACGAAGCTCTCCACGTCGAGCCTGCCGGGAGCCGTCACGAGCTGGACGAGCGTCTGGCCCGTGTTCCGGCCCTCTCGCACGACGAGGTGGCGCAGAAAGCCCGTGTGCTCGGCCTGGTCGTAGGCCTCGAGCCCCTGGGCCCTGGCCCATTCCCGCGTCGCTTCGCGGATCGCGTTCCCGGGATCCGTCGTCAGCCAGCAGCGGCGGATGTCGAGCACTTCGTCCCAGCGCCCCGCGCGGTGGAAGCCGAGCGCCGGCCCCTCCGGAGTCTGGGTGAACGAGTACTCGAGCTTGTTCCGGTAGTGGAAGACGGACTCGGCGGGCATGATCGGCTCGAGCGGCGGATCGTCGATGCGGCCGATCCGACGCAACGCGTCCTCGACCTGCTCGGCCTTCGCCGCGATCTGCGCCTCGTACGCAAGATCCTGGAAACGGCAACCACCACACTCGGGATAGTGCTCGCACGGTGCCTCGACCCTCGGCGCACCCGGTTCGACGACCTCGACCGCGAGCGCCTCGGCGTGGTTGCGCTTCACCCTCGTCACCCGCGCGCGCACGGTGTCGCCCGGCAGACCTCGCTTGACGAAGACGACGAAGCCGTTCAGGCGCGCGACGCCGTTCCCGCCGTAGGCGAGCGACTCGACCTTGAGCTCGAGCTCTTCGTCTTGGCGAACGGGCGCGGCCACAGTGCGAGCGTAGCTACGTGATGTCGCGCCGTCGCGTGAGCGCGACGGCCAGCGCACCCAGCCCGACCAGGTATACGGCAAGCACGGCCACAGCATGTGCGAACGAGGGCGTGCCCTGCCCGCCGCCACCGAGGACGCCGCCGATCGAGCGCCCCGCCAGGTAGTCCCTCGTCCCCGGGAAGAGACCCTCGACGGCATGTTCGACGAAGACCAGCCAGCCCAGCACGAGGATGACCGCTCCAAGCTGCCGCTTGAGGCTTGCGCCGATGAAGAGACCGATCATCGCGACGATCGCAGCGCCGATGAACAGACGGCCGATGAGCCCCCATTCGTGGCTCCCGAAGTGGTAGTCGTCCCGTCCACCCACCCAGATCTGGGCGATCCCGACGGTGAACAGCAGGGCCGGCAGAACGAGCAGGGCGCTCGCGATCACGGCCGCGCCGGTCTTCGCGGCGAGCACCCGTTCGCGCACCGGAGTTGCCAGGAAAGCGAGCGTGATCGTGCCGTGCCGGTACTCAGTCGTCGCGATCAGAACGCCGATCAGCGTGGCGAAGAGGAGCGAGGTGTTCCCGATGCTGACGACGTCTTGCGCAAGCCGAGGGGGCAGCGACGTGTCGCTCACCGCCGAGTGCACGGTCGTGATGACCCCGATGAGCACGATGGCGATCTCCGCGAGCAGGATCCCGAGGAGCGTCCTGGGCGCAGTCCAGATCTTCAGGAGCTCGGCGGCGAGCAGGCGCATCAGGAGCTGCCTTCCGAAGCGGTGAGGTCGAGGAACGCCTGCTCCAGCGAGAAGCTCTCGGCGACGAGCTCGTGGAGGACGATGCCTTTCGCGGCGGCGACCTCCCCCACCCGCGCTGTGGTCGCGTCCGCAACCGTGAGCAGGTCGCCCTCCGACGACGCCACCTTGACGCCCGCCTCCTCGAGTGCCGCGCGAAGCAGGTCGGCCTGCGGGCTCCGGACGCGGATCCCGCCGGCGGCCCGAGCCACGAGCTCGGCCGTCGTCGCCTGCTCGACGAACTTGCCGCGGTGGATGATCACGACCTCGTCGACGAGCTGCTCGACCTCGGCGAGAACATGGCTCGAGATGAAGATCGTGCGACCCTCCGCGGCGAGCGAGCGCAGGAACTCGCGAAGCCAGCGGATTCCCTGGGGGTCGAGCCCGTTCGCAGGCTCGTCGAGAACGAGCACCTGGGGGTCGCCGAGCAATGCGCCCGCGAGACTCAAGCGCTGGCGCATACCGAGCGAATAGCCGCCGGCGCGCCGGCCGGCCACGTCTTTGAGATCGACGATCTCGAGCGCCTCCTCGACCCGAGACCTCGGAACTCCCGTGGTCGTAGCCAGCACGCGCAGGTGATTCCGTCCCGACCGCCCCGGATGGAAGTCGGACGCCTCGAGCACCGCGCCGACCTGGTGGGTCGGCGAGGCGAGCTGCCGGTAGAGGCGCTCCATGACAGTGGCTCTGCCCGCAGTCGGGCGGACAAGCCCGAGGATGACTCTGAGCGTCGTCGTCTTCCCGGCGCCGTTCGGGCCGAGGAAGCCGGTGATCGCCCCCGCCCGCACCTTGAAGCTCAGGTCGTCGACGGCAACCGTCTTCCGAAACCGCTTGGTGAGGTTCTCGACCTCGATCAAGTGAGCGGCGTGACGTAGACCTTCCGCTGGCGGGGCCCGTCGAACTCGCAGAAGAAGACGCCCTGCCACGTTCCGAGAGCGAGCTTCCCGTCGGCGACCGGGATCAGCACCTGCGGGCCGACGAGGGCCGCGCGTACGTGCGACGGGGCGTTCTCCTCGCCGTCCTCGATGTGCTGCCAGCCCCAGTCGTCTCCGATCACGCGCTCCACCGCGGCCTCGAGGTCACGAGCCACGGCGGGATCGGCGTGCTCCTGGATCGTCACGCCCGCCGTCGTATGCGGGACGAAGACGAGCACCGCCGAGGCGCCGTTCGCCCCTGCGAGCGCTTCCTCGACGTCTCGGGTGATCTCCACGAGTTGCGTCTTCCGGTCCGTTTTCAGGCCGATCTCCCGCACGTCGTTATCCTACGGCCCGTGCCGAGCGCTGCTGCTCCCCTGACCGCCGCCGACCTCGACCGCTTCCGCGATCGGGCCGACCGGTTCATCGCCGAGCTCGACGAGGAGTTCTACCTCCACTATGCCGGCCACAAGGAGGCACTCGAGCTGACGCCGATCTACGAGCGCTATTCGGAGCTCACGCGGCTCGAGCAGGCGCAGGCGCTCGGGCAGACGGCCAACGGCGATCGGGGCATTCGAGAGCTGTGGCGGTTCTCGGCCGAGGGCTATCTCGGTGACCTCACGCGCGACCAGTCCGAGAAGATCGCCGAGCTCGAGGCGAGCCTCGAGGCAACTGTCGACGGTGAGACGATCCCCTTCCGGATGCTGCGGCCCGCGATGGCGAACGAGCCCGACCGAGACAAGCGCGAGCGCATCGACCGCATCCGCGTCGAGCTGACCGAGGAGCATCTGAACCCGCTTTACGCCGAGGGGGCGCACATCGTCCGTGACGGCGTCGCGAAGCTCGACGCGCCGAACTACGCCGACCTGTACCGGCGCTTCGGCTTCAAGCTCGACGAGCTCGCCGACCAGTGCCGTGGGCTCCTGGACTCGACCGAGAAGGTCTTCGAACAGGCAGCCGACAAGCTCTTCCGGACGCGGGTGGGGCTCAGCCTCGACGAGGCGCAGCGCTGGGACGTGATCCGCACGTTCCGCGCGCCCGAGTGGGACCCGCAGTTCCCGGCGGCCAAGATGCTGCCCGCGCTCGAGGCGACGCTCGCCGACATGGGCATCGACCTGAAGGCGCAGCAGAACGTCGAGCTCGACGTCGAGCAGCGCCCGCAGAAGAGCCCGCGCGCCTTCTGCGCGCCGATCGAGGTGCCCGGCCGCGTCGTGCTCGTCATCCAACCGATGGGCGGAGCCGACGACTGGCGGGCGCTCTTCCACGAGGCCGGCCACACCGAGCACTACGCGAACACCTCGGCCAGCCTGCCCATGGAGGACAAGCGTCTCGGCGATGTCGCGGTCACCGAGGGCTGGGCGATGCTCATGCAGCATCTGACCGACGACCCGGCCTGGCTCTCGAAGCGGCTCGACTTCCCCAAGCCGCACGACTTCGCGATCGACGGCGTGACGCAGCTTCTCTACATGGTGCGCCGCTATTCGGCAAAGCTCCTGTACGAGATCGAATTCCACGAGGCGGAGGATTCGACGAAGCTCGCGGGCCGCTACGTCGACCTCCTCGGCGACGCGCTCAAGATCGAGCCGGCGGCAGCGGACTACCTCTCCGACCTCGACTCGAGCTTCTACGTCACCGGGTACCTCCGCTCCTG
>JBGOSR010000071.1:0-9279 GCA_041476065.1 Gaiellaceae bacterium | reverse complement strand
GGGCGGTGGGGGCGGGGGGGGGGGGGGGGGCGGGGGCCGGCGGTGGCGGGGCCGGGGCTGGTGGGGGCGGAGGGGGGGGCGCAGGCGGAGCGCCGGTCACCGTGAATGAGCCGTGCATGATCGTGAAGTGCACATCGCACTGGTAGGTGTACGTGCCCGGCACAAACGTGACGTTCCAGGTCGTATCGCCTGTCCCGGCGATGCTTGTCGCCTCGTCGACGCCCGTCCCCTGCAGGTGGAAGTTGTGGATCGTGCCGAGATCGTGGACGAGGACCGTGTACGGGCCCTCGGGAAGGGTCGTCACGTCCGTGCCGTCCGCGTGATGCAGGGTGATCACGAACTGCGAATCCGTGCTGACGGTCCCGATGAGGTTGCCGGCGTTCGCTGCTGCGAGTGCGTCGACCAGTCCGTACCCGAAGTGGTTGTTGGGCACGTGGTCGATCCCGCCGCACTGCGTCCCGTTCCCGGACGTGAGGTTCGGATTCGCCGTGCCTTCCAGCAGCGCCTTCGTCGCAGCGATGTTCCTGACCAGGTCGGGACGAGCAGACCAGAGCAGGGCGACGACGCCGACGACGTGTGGGCCTGCCATCGAGGTGCCGCTCAGATTCGCGTACGCCGTATCGCTCGTGTTGTACGAAGACCGGTTGCCGGTCCCCGGCGCCGCGATGTCGGGCTTGATCCGGCCGGAGCCGTCGATCGTGACCGGGCCGCGGCTGCTGAAGCCCGCCATGTTGGTCCCGCCGGTGGTGAGAGCTCCGGTCGAGAAGGCCGCCGAGTAGATCGCAGGCGGAGCGTTGACCGTGCTGCAGGCCGAGCCGCCGTTGCCCGCGGAGGCCTCGACGAAGATGCCGGCGGCCTGCGTGTTCTCGACGATCGTCTGCAGCGTCTCTGGTGCGCAGCCCTCGCTCGGAGGGCAGATCCAGCTGTTGTTGATCACGTCCGGCCGCAAAGTCGGGTCGGGGTTGTTGCCGCCCAAGTCGGTCGGGGCGATGAAGAACTGGAAGCACTCGGTGTAGGTCGCGGGTGTCCCGTTCCCCTGGTCCATGTTCCGGCAGCCGATCCACTTGGCTCCCGGGGCGACACCGATCTGGTTGCCGGCCCCGTCGTCACCAGAGGTGATGCCGGTCGTGTGCGTCCCGTGGCCGCTGTCGTCGCAGGGCTCCACGGTGTTGAAGCCGCACGGATTGGTACCACCGCTGTGGATCGAGTCGTGCCAGTTGTAGTTGTGGTTTGCCGTCGAGCCGTTCCAGCCCCGGTAGTGCGGCTTGAGCGCGTTGTGCGTCCAGCGCATGCCGGTGTCCTCGTTCCCGATGACGATCCCCTGCCCCGTGTAGCCGAGCGCCCAGAGCGCAGGCGCGTGCACCTGGTTGACGCCGGGCTCGACAGCGTTGGGCGCGTGCACGATCTTCGCCGGGCCGGAGTCGGCATTCGCGAGCCAGTTCGACTTCGTGCTCAACTCGATCGTCTGCACGTCCGAGCAAGCGGCGAGGTCGTCGACGAGTGATCTGTCGCCCTGGGCCATGATCACGTTCGCGACCCAGAACGACCTGTAGGAGACACCGCGCGAGGCGAGCATCGCCTTGATCGGCCCCTGCGTGCGATCGGCTTCGTTCTTGAGCGTCTTGTAGACGTACCAGCCGCGAGCGTCCTGGTTCTTCATCTTGTAGGCAGCGCTCAAATTGGCCTGGTCCTTCAGATAGATGACGAACGAGGCCTTGCCGTTTGCAGCAAGCCGGTCGAGGACCTTCGCGTCGACAGTCGCGGGCGTGAATCGTTCGACCGAGCCTCTCGTCGCCAGAACAGGTGCTGCGCCCGCGATCAACGCCGCCATTGCAAGCGCAACGCCGAGCGCTATGCGCGGCTTTCGCCCCTTGTCTCCACCCATCGAGTCTCTCCCCCTCGTTTCGCTGAAAGCAGTAAGCGATTGACGTTAATCCGTTCGCTCGATTTTCACAAGGTTTCCGGGGGATTGGCTCAGCGCAAACCCTCCGCTTCGACGCAAGGGGCGGGGCGCGGACGCCCCGCCCCGGACGACTCAAGCGCTTACTGCGCGACCACGCCGGTGCCCGCGAACTGGCACCTGCCCGTGCCCGCCAGGGTGTACTCCTCGGCGAGGAATGACACGCTGACGACGGACGTTCCCGTCGGCGACCGGTAGACGATCGTGCCCGCGACGTCGTCGTCGTTCGAGCCCATGACGTCGAAGTCCGAGCTCGCGTCGAGATCGTCGTCCTCCCGGTAGAACGACCCGGTGTCGTCGACGCCCGCGATGTGGATGCGGGCATTGTCGAGCGTCGAGCGCGCGGTAACGGTCATGTCGCCCGAGCTCGAGCACGCGGCTCTCAGGATGAGGCCGCCGAAGGTGAGCACCGTCGCAACCGGCGTGTTTGCGGGCACGTCGTGGCTGATCTTCGCTGCGCCCGGACCTGCGGTCCCCTGAGGTCCCGCCGGTCCTTGTGTTCCCGCAGGCCCCTGCGGGCCGGCCGGCCCCTGGGGGCCCGCGGGCCCCTGCGGTCCGGTGAGCCCACGAGCGCCGCGCTGGGACGGCAGGACCGAGGCCGGGAGCTTCGCGTTGTGGCCGAGCGGGACGAGCCGGCCGGGCTTGGGCACGCGCGAGGCCTTGATGCCGTTCACCGCTCCGGCGTTGGCCGCGAAGGCAGCGATCGAGCGCCTGGCTGCTCCGCCGGCCGGACCGGCCGCCAGCGCCGTGAGCGCGAGCGCGGTCGCGGCCAGGGCGACGATGGTTCGAGCTTTCCGCACGAGTGACCTCCTCGATGAGTGGGACGAGTCGGTCTCCTCAACTACACGCTGCGGCGCTCGGCGGCGATGGGCGCGCGAATCTCGTCCCACTTCCGGCACAAAGTCGTTCCGAAGGCCCGGGGGTACCATGAGCCTGTGACCGAGCTCACGCCCGAAGAGCGCGCCCGCCTGGCCGAGCTCGCCTACTACGACGCCCCGGAGCCGGTGCACCACGAGCCACGCTTCCCGTTTCTACGAAGGCTCCTCGGACCGTTTATCGCGCTCGGGGCGCTCCTCGTCAAGTTCGGCGGGCTCCTCTTCAAGGCGAAGTTCTTCTTCTCGATCTTCATCTCGGCCGCGCTCTACGTCTGGTACGGAGGCTGGTGGTTCGGCATCGGTCTCGTCGTGCTGCTGTTCGTGCACGAGATGGGACATGTCATCGAGGCGAAGCGCCAGGGGCTACCCGTGACCGCGCCGCTCTTCATCCCGTTCCTCGGGGCGATGATCACGATGAAAGAGATGCCCCAGGACGCCTGGAACGAGGCCAAGGTCGGGATCGCAGGCCCGCTGCTCGGCTCGGCAGGCGCCCTGGCACTCTGGATCGCGGGCGAGGCCGCCCATTCGAACTCGCTGAAGGCGGTCGCGTTCCTGGGCTTTCTCATCAATCTCTTCAATCTGCTCCCGGTCGTCCCCCTGGACGGGGGACGGATCGTGGGTGCCCTGCATCCGGCGCTCTGGCTGGTGGGTTTCCTGGCGCTCCTCGGACTCGTCTTCGTACGCCCGAACCCGTTGCTGATCCTGATCCTCGTCTTTTCCGGAATGGAGCTCCGGAACCGCTGGCGCGTTCGCAACCACCCCGAGCTTCAGTCGTACTATCGAGTCAAGGCTTCGCAGCGGGCGACGATCGCGGTGCTCTATTTCGGGCTCGCGGTCCTGCTCGTGGTCGGAATGCACGAGACGCACGTCCCGAGCAACCTCTTCAAGTAGTGGCCCTCCCGGTGATCACGCCGAGTTTCTGGGTCGCTAGCACCAAGCCAGAGGCCGCACTCGTCCGCGGCCAAGGCTTGCAGCCTTGGCAAGGGCGAGGGTGGGCTCTGGCGCCGCGTGATCGCGGGCCAGAATCCGGCATTGATTGGCGGGAGGGCCACTAAATGGACGACGAACGACTCCTCGCAAGCCACGAGGGCGCACTGCCGGAGAACGTACTCTCGATCGCGCGGGAGTTCTGGGCCGGCTTCGCCGCCGTGGACAAGATCGACCGGCCGGCGGTCTCGATCTTCGGCTCGGCGCGCGCCCACGAGAGCTCCGACGCCTATCGAGGAGCCCGTGAGGTCGGGAGGCGATTCGGCGAGGCCGGCTGGGCCGTGATCACCGGCGGCGGCCCGGGTGTGATGGAGGCTGCCAACCGCGGCGCGAAGGAAGGCGGAGGCCTCTCGGTCGGCTTCAACATCGAGCTCCCGCACGAGCAGGGCTCGAACGGGTACATCGACATCGGCTACACGTTCAAGCACTTCTACGCGCGCAAGGTCTGCTTCGTGAAGCCCGCGGAGGGCTTCGTCATCTTCCCGGGCGGTTTCGGCACCCTCGACGAGCTGTTCGAGGCGTTGACGCTCATCCAGACCGGCAAGGCTCAAAACTTCCCTGTCGTGCTCGTCGACACCGATTACTGGGGCGAGCTGATGGACTGGGTCCGCGGAGAGGCGCTCGCGGACGGGATGATCTCGCAGGAAGACCTCGAGCTCCTGCATGTCACCGACGACCTGGAAAAGGCGGTGCAGACGGTGATCGAGTCCTCCGGCTCCCGTAGTTCCGAAGCGACGGTCGAGCCCGAGAAGGCTGACGCCCAGTGAAGCTCCGCGACCTGCCGTCCGTCGACGAGCTGGCGCGCTCGAGCGACGATCCGCTCTCCGTCCAGGCTGCACGAATTGTTCTCGCGCGCGCACGCGAGGAGATTCAGGCGGGCGCCGAGCCAGGTGACCTCGCCGAGCGCATGCGGGAGGAGCTCGAGGCCGCGCGGGAAGCCCGGCTGCGCCGCGCACTGAACGCGACCGGCGTCATCGTCCACACGAATCTCGGCCGCGCGCCGCTCGCGGAAGCAGCGCTCGAGCGCGTGCGCGAAGTAGGTCGCGGCTACTCGAACCTCGAGTACGACTTGAGCGCAGGGGCGCGCGGGTCGCGCCAGGATCACGTTGCGGGAGCGCTGCGGCGGCTGACAGGAGCCGAAGCGGCGCTCGTCGTCAACAACAACGCGGCGGCAGTGCTGCTCGCTCTGGCCGCCCTCGCGGAGGGGCGCGAGGTGGTCGTCTCACGAGGCGAGCTGATCGAGATCGGGGACGGCTTCCGGATCCCGGACGTGCTCGCGCGCTCGGGCGCCCGCCTGGTCGAGGTCGGGACGACGAACCGGACGCGCGCCGCCGACTACGACCGCGCGGTCGGCCCCGAGACGGCCGTCCTCCTGCGCGTGCACCAGTCGAACTTCCGCGTCGTCGGCTTCACGGAGCTGCCCTCTGTGGCGGAGCTGGCGAAGGTCGCGAAGCGGCACGGTCTTCCGCTCGTCGACGACCTCGGGTCGGGCGCGCTCGCGCAGGTCGAGGACGAGCCGTCGGTGCAGGAGAGCCTCGACGCGGGCGCCGACCTCGTCTGCTTCTCGGGCGACAAGCTGCTCGGCGGGCCTCAGGCCGGGATCGTGGTCGGAAGCGCCGAGCTCGTCGAGAAGCTGCGCCGCCATCCGCTCCAGCGAGCCGTGCGGGCCGACAAGCTGACGCTCGCCGCCCTCGAGGGGACGCTCATGCTCTACCTCGATCCCGAGCGGGCCGCGCGCGAGGTGCCGGTGCTGCGCATGGCCGGCGAGCCCGCGGACGACGTGCGCGCGCGGGCCGAGCGGCTCGCAGAGCTCGTCGGGGGCGAGGTCGAGGAGACAGTCGCCAGGATCGGCGGCGGCGCGCTCCCGCTCGCGGAGCTGCCGAGCTTCGCGTGCGCGGTCGAGGAGGAGCTCGCGGGGCCCCTACGCCACGGGGAGCCGCCGGTGATCGGCGTCGTCCGCGACGGGCGCCTGCTCCTCGATTGCCGAACACTGAGCGACCCCGAGATGGACGAGGTCGCCGCAGCGGTTATCGCTGCCCGCTGATGGGAGCGCGCGCCCCGGAGTCGGAGCTCTGGAACGTCCTCCGTGGTGCCCTCGGTTCGCGGGCGCTCGCAATCGTCGCCGATCTCGGGGTTGCCGAAGCCCTCGCCGGCGACCCACGGCCAGTCGCCGACGTCGCGCGCGAGGTCGGCGCGGACCCGGACACGCTCCATCGGCTGCTCCGCGCTCTCGCGAGCGACGGCGTCTTCCGGGAGGTGCAGGCCGGTGTCTTCGCCAACACGCCGGCGTCGGAGCAGCTCCTGGAAAGCGGGTGGAAAGCGTTCGCGCACCTCTTCGGCGGCTCCTTCTACCAGGGGATAGGCGGCCTCGAGGCATCGGGCAAAGCGGCGTTCCCCGAGCTCTACGACACGGATTTCTGGTCCTGGCTGGCCGAGCACCCGGACGAGCGCTTGGTGTTCGACACCGCGATGGAGCAGGGCAAGCAGCAGCGGGTCGAGCGGTT
This sequence comes from Gaiellaceae bacterium, assembly GCA_041476065.1. Lineage (GTDB taxonomy): Bacteria > Actinomycetota > Thermoleophilia > Gaiellales > Gaiellaceae > VAXT01. The sequence continues at coordinate 2,953 of JBGOSR010000071.1, read as the reverse complement.
CGACCGGGTCGAGTGGCGCGGCGACGAGACGGTCGTCGACGTCGGAGGCGGAAACGGGTCGCTGCTCGTCGCGCTCCTGAAGCGCCAGCCGGGCCTGCGCGGGATCGTCTTCGACCTCCCGGAAACGGTGCGCGACGAGGGGGTGCTCGGCGACCGAATCGAGTTTGTCGAGGGTAGCTTCTTCGAGCGCGTCCCGGAGGGCGACGTCTACGTCCTGTCGACGATCCTCCACGACTGGGACGACAAAAGCGCCGCAGCCATCCTGCGCACGATCCGGGCGGCGGCGTCGCACGACTCCCGCCTGATCCTCCTCGAGGCGGTCGTCCCGACGGGCAACGAGCCAGGCGGAGCCAAGTGGCTCGACATCCTGATGCTCGCGCTCTTCGCAGGCCGCGAGCGCAGCGAGGCCCAGTGGCGGGCGCTGCTCGAGGCAGGCGGTTTCGAGCCCGAGAGCATCGAGGACGGCTTGATCCAGGCGCGATGCCGCTGACCGTCGGCACAGCGGGTCACATCGACCACGGCAAGACGTGGCTCGTCCGGGCGCTGACGGGCAAGGACACCGACCGGCTCCCGGAAGAGCAGGAGCGCGGGATCTCGATCGACCTCGGCTACGCGCCGCTCGACCTGCCGGGCGGCCGACGTCTGTCCGTGATCGACGTCCCCGGCCACGAGCGCTTCATCCGGAACATGGTCGCGGGCGCGAGCGGGATCGACCTGTTCTTGCTCGTGGTCGACGCAACCGAGGGCGCCAAGCCGCAGACGCACGAGCACCTGGCGATCCTGCGGCTGTTGGGAATCGACCGGGGGGTCGTCGCGGTCACGAAGGCGGACGCCGCCGACCCGGCGATGCTGGAGCTCGTCGTGGCCGAGGCTCGCGAGCTCGTTCCCGGCGCGGAGGTCGTCCCCGTAAGCGCCAAGACGGGCGAGGGGCTCGACGAGCTCCGTGCCGCGCTCGAGACAGCCGCCGGGAGCCGCGAGCACGCCGCACTGCTCGGTGCGACGCGCCTGTATGTCGATCGCGTCTTCACGCTGCACGGGATCGGCACCGTCGTCACCGGCACGCTCTGGTCTGGCTCGATCGGGGAGGGCGACGAGCTGCGGGCCGAGCCGGCTGGGCTCGACGTCCGCGTTCGTAGCGCGCAGGTGCACGACGAGCCCGTCGAGCGCGCGGAGGCGGGGCAGCGTGTCGCGCTCGCGCTTCCCGGTGTCGAGCGAGACGCCCTCCGGCGCGGCGATGCACTGATCGAGGCGGGCGCGTACCCCGTCAGCTATCGGCTCGACGTCGAGCTCGAGGAGCTGAAGCCGATCGCCGACCACGCCCGGCTCCAGGTGCATCACGGGACAGCAGAGATTCCGGCCAGGCTCGTCCGGGTCGGCGAGCGCTTCGGGCAGCTCCGGCTCGCCACGCCGGTGGTGGCCGCGCGAGGCGATCACGTCGTCCTCCGCGACCAGACCACTCTCGGCGGCGGCCGCGTTCTCGACCCGGCGCCGCCTCGCGCGCCCGACCTTGCCCGGCTCGAGCTGCTCGCGAGCGACGACCCCGCCTCGATCGTGCGGGCGCTCGTCCACGAGCCGACTCGTGCCGCCGACCTCACCGCACGCGCACTTCTCTCGCCGGCGGAGCTGGCCACCGGACTGGGCGCCGCCGAGCAAGCGGAGGGCTGGCACTTCTCGGCCGAGTGGCTCGACCAGGCTCGCCGCGAAGCGCGGACCCGGCTCACGCTGCGGGCCGAGGCAGCGCCGCTGGATCCGGGCCTGCCGACCGGAGATCTCCTCACCGGAGCGCCGTGGGCCGATGCCCTCCTGCCTCTTCTGGAACTCGATCAGCGTGACGGCAAGGTCTATCTCCCGGGCGCGGCCGCGTCGCTCGGCGAGAAAGCCGCCGATGCGGAGGCGCTCGAAGCAAAGCTCGAAGAAGCAGGTCTTGAGCCAACCCGGGTCGAGGACGCAGAGCTTGCCCGCTTCCTGGAAGGCGAAGGCCGCCTCGTCCGAGTCGGCGACGGGTTGGCCATAGGCATCGGCCCGTACGAGGCAGCGAAGCGCGCCCTGATCGAGGAGTGCGAACAGGTGGGCAAGATCACGCTCGCCCGGTTCCGAGACCTGCTCGGTATCTCGCGCCGTCCAGCGCAGCTACTTCTGGAGCGCTTCGACGCCGACGGCCTGACGCGCCGAGTCGGCGACGAGCGCGTCCTGAGACGTTCGACCAGTCGCTCAGCCGGGTAATACTCTTGTCACGGCACGCGGCAGACCCCTCATGCTCGGCCTCGTACTCGGCCTGTCCACTCTGGCTACAGCCTGCGCGTCCAGCAGGCTGAGTGACGGCCCTCTCAAGGAGCAAAGCGAGAACAGCAGCGTCGCGGGCTCGGGCACTGCGGTCTTTCGCGTCGGCCAGTTCTTCGACGTCTCGGTGATTCCACCGCGCAATCCCGGGCGGAAGGACGCCGTCTTCCAGAGACTCGAACCGGCGGACGCAACCAGGGCCGAAGGCCTCGAGATGCGGTATGCAGTCGTCCGCATCGGTCCATGCCCAGTCATCGGATCGGACCACGGCTGGCCGCCGAGCGGAGGTTGTAAACGCGACCTCCTTCCGGTCAACGGCTTCCACCTCCGGCCCGGAAAGCAGGTCTCGATCCTCGTCGGAGCAGCGGCGCGCCGCGGTGGGAAGTGGCTGATCCCAGCGTTCCGGCTCCACTACAAGGTGGGCGAGAAGTCGTATGCCGCGACCTACTACGAGGGTCTCGAATTGAAGGTTCGGGGATAGCTCCCCCGGTACGATCGCCCTAGGGAGCGGCATGGGCCCGGTGGCCCAGCTGGTCTTCAAAACCGGTGCGGTCGTGTAACCCACGGCTCGGTAGGTTCGACTCCTGCGCCGCTCCGTTGAGCCAGAAACGGCGTGGCTGAGCCATTACAGAGGGCTCGGCGGCGCTTCGCTCTCTCTTCTCGGACTGCCGCC
>JBGOSR010000070.1:0-9312 GCA_041476065.1 Gaiellaceae bacterium | reverse complement strand
GGACCCTCGACCTCCTCCGTCGAACCGGCTCGCTGCACGCCCTCTCCGGTGAGGGGCGCCCTGCCTACGTCCGCTGTAGCCCGGAACACCACCACCACCTCGTCTGCCTCAGCTGCGGTTCGGTCGAGGACACAGAGCTGTGCGCCACACCGAGCCAGAGGGCGCTCAGCCGTCAGCACGGCTTCCGAGCCGAGTCGCACGAGCTCGAGATCTACGGAACCTGCAAGCGCTGTTCATGAACTGGATCGCCATCCCCCTCGCATCGCTCACCGTCGTCTCGACGCTCGTCGGCGGCGCAGTCGCGCTCCGGCTGCGCCGTGAGCTGACAACTGTGATCGCGCTCACCGGCGGGGTCGTGGTCGGCGTCGCGCTCTTCGACGTCCTGCCCGAGGCGATCGACACAGTTGGCAATTCCGGGCGGGTGACCGAGCTCGTCGGCGCCGGCTTCCTGTTCTTCTTCCTCGCCGAGCGGGCTCTCGTCCTGCACCATCGCGACGAGCCGGAGCAGGCCCGCGGCCATGCCCAGGTCGGGGTGCTGGGGGCGGCGGGCCTCTCGCTGCACAGCTTCATCGACGGCCTCGGGATCGGCCTCGCCTTCGGCCTGAACACGACGACCGGCCTTCTCGTCTTCGTCGCCGTCCTCTCGCACGATTTCGCCGATGGGATGAACACGGTCAGCTTCATCCTCAGCCAGAGCGGCGACCGTCGAAAGGCGCTCAGGTGGCTGGCCGCAGACGCAATCGCACCGCTGATCGGGGCGATCGTCGGCGCCTCGATCCAGGTTTCCGAGTACGCGCTCGGCCACCTGCTTGCGCTCTACGCCGGCTTCTTCCTCTTCATGGGCGCGACCGACCTCCTCCCTGAGGCCCACCAGCATCCGTCCCGGCTGAGGGTCGCTCTGACAGCCACGGGGTTCATCGCGATCTTCCTCGTGGCGACGGCCGCGCGGGCGGCTTAGCCGAGCTCGCGGCGGGCAAACTCGCGGAAGCGCTCCCGCGTCGCATCGTCTGGGGCCGAGGGGCGTCGTCCACGACTGCGTCCGAAAGCTCCTCGGCGCTCAGGATACTCGCCTCGAGCGCCATGCCAGCTGCGCGGCGACGACCAGGACGAATGCGCCGAAAAGACGCTGGAGCGTGTGCTCGGGAACAGCCGTCGCCACCCGGATACCGAGCTCGACTCCCGCGATCGCCGCGACGCCAACCACTGCCGCGGCGCGCCAGCGGACGTTCCCGTATCGGTGCTGGCGCCAGGTGCCGGCGGCAACGGTCGGGATGATCGCCAGTAGGGACGTGGCCTCGGCCCCGACCTGACCCAGGCCGAACACGAGAACAAGTGTCGGCACGAACAGAATGCCACCGCCCACGCCGTAGAGGCCGGCGAGTACGCCGCCGGCGAGGCCCAGGAAGAGAGCGAGCAGCACCTCGATCATCGGACGAGGAGCCAGACTCCGACCGCCGCCAGCAGCGCAGAGAAGCTGAGTCCGAGAGCTCTGCCCGCAAGCCGTTGCTGAAGCGCTGAGCCGCCGATCGCACCTGCCGCGGCAGGAATGCCGAGCAGCGCTCCATACCCGAAGTCGACGTCTCCTCGGACGCCGTAGGAAATGGTGCCCACGAGTGCGATCAGGCCGATCGCGGCGAGCGACGTGGCCATCGCGGGCCGCTCGGCGAATCCGGCAACGAGAATCAACAGCGGGACGACGATGATGCCCCCGCCTACTCCGAAGAGCGCGCTGAAGAACCCGGCGGCGAGTCCGATGAAAACGAGACGCACAGCCGTATCGTATGAGGCATGTCCGCGGTCGAGCTACTCGCCGAAGCACCTGAGCGAGCCGCGATCCTGCTCGACGTCGACGGAACGCTGGCGCCGATCGCGATGCGACCGGAGGACGCCACGGTCCCGGAAGAGGCCCGGGCCGAGGTTGCACGCCTCGCCGAGAGCTATGCGCTTGTCGCGTGTATCAGCGGCAGGACCGCGGAGGACGCGAGACGGCTCGTCGGAGTCGGCGGGATCCGGTACGTCGGGTCGCACGGCCTCGAGCTCGAGCCCGAGGCGGCGGACTGGCGCGAGCGGATCCGCTCGTTCGCAGCCCGCGTCGACTGGCCGGTCGAGGACAAGGGGCTGACGGTCTCGTTCCACTATCGGGAGGCGGGCGACGAGGACTCTGCCCTGGTGTTCCTCGAGGAGGTTGCCGAGCGGGCGCGCCGTGAAGGCCTCGTCCCGCGCTTCGGCCGGAAGGTGCTCGAGATCAGGCCTCCGATTCAGGCTGACAAGGGAACCGCCGTCCGGCATCTTCTCTCCGACGCTGGTCTCCAGCGGGCCCTCTATGCAGGCGACGACACAACTGACCTCGACGGATTTCGCGCCCTCGACGGGCTCGAGCTCGGCATTCGCGTGGCCGTCTCCTCGGACGAGGCGCCCGAGGAGCTCGTGCGCCGTGCCGATGTCGTCGTCGCATCGCCCGCGGAGCTGGTGGAGCTGTTGAGGCGCCTCTGATGCTCGCTGTCTTCAGCGGCGTGTTAGAAGCCCATCGGACTTAGCAACAGACTGTTGCTAAGTCACATGGAGGAGCTCCCTCAGGTGCTCGACTGACGCGCCCTGCCAGGTCTTGCCCGGCTCGGTGAGCTCCTCGCCGGGGGTGCGCAGCTGGACGGCGGTCATGCCGACTCGCTCCGCGCCGGAAAGCTCGTCGTTCGCGCCGTCTCCGACGAAGAGGCACTCGGCCGGCTCGACGTCGAGCCGCTCACAAGCGATCTCGTAGATCCGCGGATCGGGCTTCGAAATGCCGACGTCACACGAGAAGACCGTCTCGTCGAGCGTCCCGGCGAGCGGCGTCTCGTCCCAGACGTGGGGAACTTCCTCCGTGCAAACGCTGATCAGGCCGAGCCGATGGCCCCGTCGCCGGAGCTCCGCCAGCGTCTCGAGCGCGTCGGGTCGCGGAACGAGCGTCCGTTTCGTCCAGTCCCGCCTGAGCTCGATCAGCTCGTCGACGTCACCTTCGACCGCGAGCTCGCCGACGATCGCGCGCAGGTGGTCGGCCATCGACCCGGTCTCCCGGCGCGGCCTCCCGGCGAGCCACACCTCCCGGAAGCGCCCGCGCTCGACGCCGAGGGCATCGGCCATCTGGTCGTAGAAGCGATTCGCCTCGTCCAGATCCCACGGCACGAGCGTCTGCCACAGATCGAAGATGACCGCGCGGAACCTCATCTCTTGAGGAGCTTCTTGACCTCGCCCCAGGGTCGCGTGTTGAGGATCTGATCTGGCCCGAGCCACGCACGCCGCGCTTGTGCGACGCCGAACTCGAGGTTCGACAGTGCGCTGATCTGGTGCCCGTCGCTCGAGATGACGATCTTGACGCCCGCCTCGCCGGCGAGCCGCGCGTGGGCGTCGCGCAGGTCGAGCCGGTCCGGCTGCGCGTTGATCTCGAGGAATGTGCCCGTCTCTAACGCCTTCTCGACGACTCGCTCGAGATCGATCTCGGCAGGGGCCCGGCGGTTCAGCTTGCGGCCCGTGAGGTGCCCGATGCAATCCACGTGCGGGTTGTCCATCGCGGCCAGGACCCGCTCGGTGAGGTCCTTGCTGAGGCCGGAGTGCACGGAGGCCATCACCCAGTCGCGGCCCGCGAGCACGTCGTCGGGCACGTCGATCGTCCCGTCGGCCTTGATGTTCGCCTCGACTCCCTTCAGGAGCTTGAAGCGGCCGAGGCTCTCCTGCACCTTGTCGAGCTCGCGGTTCTGGGCCTCCATTCGACCGTCACGCAAATAGTGCGAGTGGTCGGTGACGACCATGTACGTACGGCCGAGACGACGGGCCTCGAGTGCCATCTCCTCGATCGTGTTCTTCCCGTCCGACGACCACGTCGAGTGGGTGTGCATGTCGCCGCGGATGTCGCCGAGCTCGACGAGCTGAGGAAGCTTCCCCTCGCGCGCGGCTTCGAGCTCGCCCATGTTCTCGCGCAGCTCGGGAGGGATCCACGCGTATCCGAGCCGCTTGTAGAGGCCTTCCTCGGTGCGGTCGGTGTGCACCTTGCCGGTCTCGACCTCCTGGACGCCGTATTCGGAGATCGAGAGCTTGCGGCGCACGGCTTCCTCGCGGAGAGCGACGTTGTGCTGCTTCGAGCCCGTGAAGTGCTGGAGCAGGTTGCCGTAGCTCTCCGGCGGAACGACACGCAGGTCGAAGCGCAGGCCTTCGTTCGAGACGACTGTCGCCTTGGTCTTGCCCTTCGCGACGACCTCGTCGACCCAGGCTAGAGATGTGAAGTAGTCGATGAGGGCAGGCGGGTCGGTGGCCGTGGCGATGATGTCGAGGTCTCGAACCTGCTCCTTGAGACGTCGCACGCTCCCCGCTGCAGAGACCTGCTCGGCCGCTGGATGCTCGCGAAGGACCGAGACGACGGCGCGCACCGCCGGCAGGGCATGGCCGAGGAGCGGCTTGCGCTCGATCTCCTTGCGCGGCGTGGCGAGCGCCTTCAGGACGTTCTCCTCGGTCTTGGCGCCGAGGCCGGACAGAGTTCGCAGCCGCTCGGAGCGAGCAGCCTGCTCGAGCTCCGCGAGTGTGGAGACGCCGAGCTCCTGCCAGATTCGCCGCGCCGTCTTCGGGCCGAGCCCGGGCAAATGCATGAACTCGACGACGTCGGCCGGGATGCGTTCCTTCCGCTTGGCCAGCGCCTCGATCTGCCCGTCCTCGACGATCTGGACGATCTTCTCCTCGATCACCTTGCCGATTCCGGAGAGATCCTTCGCGCGCCCCTCGATCGCCAATTGCGCGATCGAGCCACCTGTCTCGCGCATCCGCTGCGCCGCCCGACGGTAGGCGAGCGGGCGGAACTGGTCGCTGCCCTCGAGCTCGAGGAAGTCGGCCAGGAGGTCGAACTGCTCGGCCACCTCTGCGTTGCGGGGGAGTGACTTCGCCACCACGGCGATGATAGGGACCGTGCGGACTGTCATCTGCCTTCCCACCTACGACGAGCGCGAGAACCTCGGGCGCATGGTCGCTGCCCTCCGCGGCCTCGAGCTCGACGACTTACATGTCCTGGTCATCGACGACAACTCGCCAGACGGGACCGGGGAGATCGCCGATCGCCTCGCCGCGGAGGACGACCACGTCCACGTGTTGCACCGCGAACGGAAGGAGGGGCTCGGTCCCGCGTACCTGGCGGGCTTCCGCCGCGCGCTCGAGCTGGACGCGGATCTCGTCTTCGAGCTGGACTGCGACTTCTCGCACGACCCGGCCGACGTGCCGCGGCTCGCGGCGGCGAGCGCAAACGCCGATCTCGTGCTCGGCTCGAGGTACGTACAAGGCGGCGGCACGCGGAACTGGGGCTTCGTGCGCCGCTTCATCTCTCGGGGGGGCTCGCTCTACGCCCAAGTGCTCTTGCAGTCAGGCGTCCGCGATCTCACGGGTGGCTTCAAGTGCTACCGGCGCAAGGTGCTGGAGACCATCGACCTGGACGGCATCTCGGCGCTCGGCTACGCGTTTCAGATCGAAACGACGTACCGGACGCTGAGAGCGGGTTTTCGGGTGGTCGAGGTTCCGATCACGTTCTCCGATCGCGAGGTGGGGGGCTCGAAGATGAGCAAGGGGATCGTCCTCGAGGCGATCTGGAGGGTGCCGCTCCTGCGAGCCCGCGCGCTTCTCAAGCGCCTCTAGGAGCCATGTCCTGGTGCCAGGCACGCGGACATGTTCGCGGCAGACACCTCGTCGGCTAGCCTGCTCGGGATGCGGGCAGTGACGGACATGTCCCGGTGCCAGGCACGTGGACAGGTCGGCGTTGGACACCTCGTCGGCTAGCCTGCTCGGGATGCGGGAGGTGACCGACGAGACGTTCGAGCAGGAGGTGCTGCAGGCCGAACATCCGATCGTCGTCGACTTCTGGGCTCCCTGGTGCGGGCCGTGCAAGGCGGTCGAGCCGATCCTGGCCGACCTCGCCGAGGCGACCGCGGGCCGCGTCGAGTTCGCCAAACTGAACATCGACGAGCACTACGAGACGGCCGCGCGTTACGGGGTCCTGTCGATCCCGACCGCGATCCTCTTCGAAGGTGGCGAGGCACGCGAGACCGTCGTCGGCGCCCGCCCCCGGTCGCACTACGAGCGTGTCTGGGCGCCGTGGCTCGGCTCGAGCTCGGCCCCCTAGGCCGGCTGCTCGCGTGAGCTGACGACGGGGCCGCCCGGCGCAGGGATCCGCGCCCGGTCCTTTCGCCCAACCCCACCGCCGCCATGCGTGCTCCCCCGGACCCGCGGGTCGAGCGCCGCGTAGAGCACATCCACGATGAGGTTGAGCACCACGATCAGCACCGAGACGAAGACGACGATCGCCATCACCACGGGCAGGTCGCGCCGCGCAAGGCCCGTCGTCAGCAGGCGGCCGACCCCGGGCAGGCCGTACACCGTCTCGACGAAGACCGCGTTCGAAATCCAGACGCCGAGGTCGACGCCGAGCATGGTGACCACTGGCAGCATCGCGTTGCGCAGCACGTGCACCCGGAGGATGCGCCAGCCGGCGGCCCCCTTCGCACGGGCCGTGCGCACGTAGTCCTCGCCGATCGCCTCCAGGACGCAGGCGCGGATCATCCGCGCGTAGAGGGCTGCGTAGAGCAGCGCGAAGGTCAGCCAGGGAAGGACGAGGTGCTGGAACCACTGCATGAAGCCGTCGCAGCCGGACGCAGAGCCGTTCAGGTCGCAGTATCCCTGGATCGGAAAGACGTGAGCCTTGAAGCCGAGCAGGTAGGACAGGATCAGCCCGAGCCAGACCGGGTGGGCGGAGATCCCGATCAGAACGAAAACAGTCGCCAGCCTGTCTAAGAGCGAGCGGGGCCTGAGTGCGGAGAGAATGCCGACCGGCACGGCCATCAGGAGCCAGAAGAACGCCCCGCCCGCGACGAGCGAGAGCGTGACCGGCGCGGCCTCGGCGATGACCTGGTTCACATTCCGATCAGTGGCCCAGGACTTGCCGAACGACCCGTGGCCCAGGCGCCAGAGGAAGATGCCGTATTCCTTGTAGACCGGGCCGCTGATGTCGAGCGATTCGCGGACGTTGGTCGTGTTCTGGGCCCGTCTCGCACCGGCGACGCCCGGCTGGGTGGGCACGAGGAAGAAGAGGTCGTACGTGACCATCGTGATCGCGACGACCAGGACGACGGCCCAGAGCGCACGCCTGACGATGAATGCGAGCACGCCCCACGAGGGTCGCGGAAGAAGCGCGCTGCGTCAAGCGGAGGCGAAGTGATCCCAGCCGCCGAGCTCGACGGGCGATCCCTCGTGCCAGAGCGTCACTCCGGCGCCGACTTCGCAGCGCCCGATCTCGGTAAACCGGCCGGGGTCGGCGACCGCGGCGAGCAGCTCGAAGTCCTCGCCGAAGCCGAGATCCTCGAGCCGTGCGCCCTCCGCGAGAGGAACGTGGTCGAGGTCGATCACGCAGCGGACGCCCGACCGGGCGGCGATGTGCCCGGCGTCGACCGCGATTCCGTCGGAGATGTCGAGCATCGCGTTGGCCCGGCGCGCAAGCTCCTTTCCCTCGGCGAGGCGGAGCGGAGGCCGCACGAGGCGGCCCTCCCGGAAGGCTGCCCCTGCTGCTCCGAGGGGGCCCGTCACGATGAGCGAGTCGCCGGGTCGCGCACCGGCCCGGCCGGGGACATGCTCGGAGCGGCCGAGGGCGGTCACGCTGAGCAGCACTCGTTCGGAACGGCTCGTGTCTCCTCCGATCACGGGCACGCCCGGCTCGTTCAGACCTTTGTAGAGAGCAAGCACATCGTCGAGCTCGGTGTCCTCCCGGACAGCAAGCGTGACGACCAGGCCCTCCGGATCCGCTCCGGACGCCGCCAGGTCGCTGAGATTCACGGCGGCCGCGCGGAAGCCCAGCTCGTGCCACGAGAGCAGGTCGAAGCGGAAGTGCACGTCCTCGACGAGAGCGTCCTGAGTGACGACCAAGCCGCCTGCGAGCTGCGCCGCATCGTTCTCGATACCGCGAGCCAGGCCGCGCTGCTCGAGCTCGGCCAGTAGGCCGAGCTCACCGAGCTCCGAGAGCCTCACTGAGAGCCTTTGCATCGGAGGCGGCTCTGACGACGGCGATCCCGGCCGCGCCGGCCGCCACGCAGTCGGCGGCGTTCGTTGCGTCGACGCCTCCGATTGCGACCACCGGAATCGAGACGGCGCGGCAGATTGCGGCCAGGCCCTCGAGACCGATCGGCGGATCCGCATTGAGCTTCGACGGGGTCGCCCAGACCGGGCCCGCACCGATGTAGGAGGCGCCGGCCGACTGGCCGGCCCGGGCTTGCTCGACACTCGAGGCGGAGATACCGAGGAGCAGGCCCGCTTCCAAGGCGCGCCGGGCTCCCACGTCCTCGCGCCCGAGGTGGACGCCGTCCGCGCCGAGCGCGATCGCCGCTTCGACGTCGTCGTTGACGACGAACGTCGCGGGCAAGTCGCAGAACGACTGCCCGGCCTCGACGACCTCCTCGGTCGTCGCGCCCTTGAGCCGAAGCTGGACAACGGTCGCGCCACCGTCGACCGCCGTGCGGGCGGTCTCGAGGTCGGTGACGATCGCGTGCAGCCTCATCCCTCGGCCCGGGCCCGCCGGTCGATCGTGCCTGGATCGAGGTTGTAGAGCGCGTCGTAGAGATTCACGTGGAACGTTCCCGGGCCCTTCGCGCCCTGCGATGCGTCCTCAGCCGCCACGCCGAAGGCGACGAGCGCCTCCGCGGCTGCCTCGAGCGGCCTGTCCGGCGCGACGGCGAGGAAGCACCCGGTGATCGCAGTCGACATGCAGCCCGTTCCGGTCACGGTGCCGAGGAGCTCGTGCCCGTTCGCAACCGCGATCACGCGTTCACCGTCCGAGATGTGATCGACCGGGCCGGTCACCGCGGCGACACAACCAAGGTGCGAAGCGGCGGCAGTCGCGAGCTCCGCTCCGGAATCGCTCGCGCCAATCGACTCGACCCCGCGGATCTCCGCCTGCCGCCCAGCCAGCGTTGCGATCTCGGCCGCATTGCCCCGCACGACTGCTATCTCGACTTCGTCGAGAATGCTCACGGCCGTTTCCGTGCGCAGCTTCGTCGCTCCGACGCCGACCGGATCGAGCACGACGGGCACACCGGCATGGTTCGCCGCCCTGGCGGCGAGCACCATCGCCTCGATCCAGTGCTTCGACAGCGTGCCGATGTTGAGGACGAGCGCTCCGGCGGCCGACGCCATCTCCTCGACCTCCTCGACCGCATGCGCCATCACCGGCAACGCGCCGAGGGCGAGCGTCGCGTTCGCCGTCTCGTTCATCACGACGTAGTTCGTGATCTGGTGGACGAGCGGTCGCCGCTCGCGGAT
>JBGOSR010000069.1:0-9403 GCA_041476065.1 Gaiellaceae bacterium | reverse complement strand
TGAGTCGCACGGCCCGTCGGCTGGAGGATGCGCAGCGGCGCGAGGCGGTGGGCGGAGCCGGGCTTCGCCCGGCGGGAGCCCACCGCCGGTCAGGGAAGCGAGAGAGGCGCCGACCAGAATCGAACTGGTGTGCGAGGCTTTGCAGGCCTCTGCCTAACCACTCGGTTACGGCGCCCGAGGGGCCGAATGGTATCCGGGCTTCCGGGGTACCAGAAGTGAGGTTCAGGCGTCGTTCTCGCGCGAGGATCTGAGCAGGGACGCATAGGCGCCCGCGCTTTGCGGCCGGCGGGCAGGGTCCTTTTCGAGCGCAGCGAGCACGGCGCGGCCGAGCTCTGGCCCGACCTCCGGGCGTGCGGCCGCCGGATCGGGCGGTGCCTCTTCGAGGTGCGCGAGGCCGATCTCGAAGAGCTTCTTCTCGTGGAACGGCGTCACGCCGGTCAGACACTCGTAGACGGTGCAGCCAAGCGCATAGACGTCGCTCGCCGGGCCGGCCCGGTCACCCCGAACGAGCTCCGGCGCGAGATAGTCGAGCGTGCCGACGACCTGCCCCGGTCGAGTCAAGACGGTGTACGCGGGGCCCCGCGCCAGCCCAAAGTCCGTCAACATGCCGTTCCCGTCGACATCGAACACGACGTTCGAGGCCTTGACGTCGCGGTGGACGAGCCCTGCGCCGTGCAGTGCGTCCAGGCCGGCGGCAAGCTGATCGGCAAGCCGGAGCGTCTCTTCGAGGCTGAACGGGCCGCCATCCTCGATCCGCTCCTCGAGCGTTCCGCCTTCTGCGTAGCGCACCGCTAGGTAGGGCCGGCCTTCCGCCTCGCCCGCCTCGATGATCGGAACGAGGCCCGGATGCTCGACCTCGGCCGCAGCACGCGCCTCCTGTCCAAACCGCTGCTTGAAGACGGCGTCCTCGCCGAGCTCGTGCTTCAGCACCTTGAGAGCAACGACGTCGCCGCCGTTGCGCACCGCACGAAAGACGAGCCCCATCGCGCCCTCGCCGAGCAGAGACTCGAGGCGATATGCGCCAAACTGGTCGCCGCTCTCCAGCTCGCGTCGCGCGTCACGTCGCAATCTCCACATCGGCTCCAAGGATAGTCGCGCCGAGTCCAGCCTTCCGCTGGCCCTGAGCCGGTTAAGGTTGATCCATGAGGCGTCTCCTTGCGCGGTTCCCCGGCCGCCGCTCGAGCTGGGGCGTCATCGGAGCCTGGGTCGTGCTCGTGGTCGTCTTCGCTCCGCTCGGGACGAAGATCCCCAATATCTCGAACGACGAGTACGTTCTTCCAGGAGGCTCTCCGACCAGGCAGATCCACGAGATCCTCAGCAAGCGGTTCCCAGGTGGCGACCTGCGTCCGGCGCTGATCGTCTACCGCGACCAGGGCGGCTTGACTGCGGCCGACAAGCAGAAGATCGTGACCGACGCCGGCGCGCTCCGCACGTTGAAGCAGGTCGAACAGCCCATTCCGGCCTTTGCTCCCGGCGCCCCGGCCAACCTGGTGTCGAGCGACGGCACGGTCGCGCTCACGATCGTCCCGATCAAGGCCGGCAAGGTCGTCCACATCAGGCCGACTATCGACGCCATTCGAGCTCGGGTCGCCGCTCAGCAGCCGCTCGAGGTACACGTCACCGGTTTTCCAGGCATCACGGCCGACTACAACTCCGCGATCAAGGACGCCGACGTCAAGCTGCTGGGCGCGACTGTCTTGCTCGTTCTCTTTCTCCTGATCGCTGTCTACCGCTCTCCGGTTCTCGCGCTCATCCCGCTCATCGTCGTCGGAGTCGCCTACTCCATCGTGACCGGCATCGTCTATCTCCTCAACCGCGCCATCGGTCTTCCGGTCGACAGTTCCTCGACGTCGCTCCTGTTGGTGTTGATGTTCGGAGCTGGAACCGATTACTGCCTGCTGCTCGTCTCCCGGTACGGAGCGAGGTTACGGAGGACCGAGTCGGCCGCGGACGCGCTCCGGGAGGCGATGCCCGAGGCGGTGGCGCCGATGGTGGCGAGCGGAATGACGGTCATCGCCGCGCTCCTGACGACGCTTGCCGGCGTATTCGGTGTCTACCGGACGCTTGGCCCGGTGAACGCGATCGGGATCGCCTTCGTCCTGCTCGCGGGTCTCACGCTCCTGCCCGCGCTCCTCAACGTCCTCGGCCGCCGCGCGTACTGGCCCAGCGCCGCGTCGGTGGCCGCGACCGGAGCCCGCGACGCCGGCGAAAGCAGCAGGTGGCGTTCCGTGGGCGTCCGGGTCCGCCGCCGGCCGGGCCTCATGCTCACGGTCTCCGTCGTCTTCTTGCTCATTTGCGCAAGCGGCCTCATGCTCTGGAAGACCGAACTGAACCCCGTCAGCCAGTTCAGGTCGGCAAACGACTCCAAGCGCGGCTTCGACATCGTCAAGTCCGCGTTCCCGCCCGGCACGGTCAACCCGACGTCGGTTCTCATCGAGAGCTCCCCTTATCGCGTGAACGCCGCGGCCATCGCCGCCGTCTCGAAGCGCATCACCCCTGTGCCGGGCGTTCAGGCGGTGGTCGACACCGGGCGGCGCTCGACCGACGGGCGCGCGGCAGTGCTGAGCCTGATCTACACCGACGATCCCTTCGGTCACGCGGCGCTGGATAGGACACAGCGGATCAGAAACCTCTTTCCTCAGGCCGATTCCGGCTGGAAAGTGCTCGTCGGCGAGGGCTCAGGAGAACGGCTGGACGCGCGGATCGCAACGAAGCGCGACCTGAAGGTCGTCGTCCCCCTCGTCCTCCTCGTCGTCTTGACGACCCTGATCATCCTCCTGCGGGCGCTCGTCGCACCACTCTTCCTGCTGGCAACGGTGGTCCTCTCTTTCGCCGCCACGCTCGGCTTAACGCTGGCGATCTTCAGGTTCGTCTTCGACCAGCGCACATTCAGCACGGCCATGCCGGTGATCATCTTCATCTTCCTCGTCGCTCTGGGGTCGGACTACAACATCTTCCTCATGAGCCGGGTACGCGAGGAGGCAACCCGTCACGGGACGCGAGAGGGCACGCTGAACGCGCTGGCCGCGACCGGGCCGGTGATCACGAGCGCCGGGCTCATCCTCGCCGGGACGTTCGCGGTGCTGACGATCATCCCGAGCTGGGACTTGAGCCTGATCGGTTTCGCCGTCGCCCTCGGCGTGCTGCTCGACACGTTCCTCGTGCGCTCGATCTGCGTGCCGGCGATCACGTGGCTGATCGGCGACCGCAGCTGGTGGCCGTCGAACGCAGCGGAAGGTCGCAAGGCCTCGCTCGTGACCGGGGTCTACACGACCCAGCAGCTGCTCGGGATCAAGAAGCGGGACGCCTAGGAGGCCCCGCGGCGGCCGACCGCCTTGAGCCTGGTCTTGAGGTTGAAGAGCGCGAACACCACGCGCTCCTGACCGCTCTTCTTCGCCGGGAGCACGCCGATCTGGCGCGCGAGCGCCGAGTCGTCCCAGTAGGAATCGAGCCGCTTGATGAGCCCGTTCTCGACCTGGACGAGGTCCGCCCCCTCGGCGCGAATCTCGGCGCCATTGGGTCGGAGGCCCTGGTATGCGACCCCGGTGAACGAGCCTTTCGCACGCCAGTGCGCCGCAACCTTGTTGCCGTGCGAGAAGAGGTCGAGGACCTCGTACTCGAAGTCGGGCATCGAAGCGAAGAGCTCCTCGAAGTAGGCGCGCAGCTCTTCGGGAACGCGTAGCTCACCCACGGGCGCGAGATGATCGATGCCGCCCGGGGCCCAGCACTCCATCGCCGCGTCGAGATCCTGCCGTGCGACGGCATCGAAGTACCGCCGAACGACTTCGGACGGGTCCGCCACGCGCGCCTACGAGCCCTGGAAGAGCTCGCGGAAGTACGAGTTCAGCAACCGCTCGTTCGGGTCGTAGCGCGTGCGGAAGGTCTCGAACCTGTCGATGCGGTCTCCGAACGCCTTGCGCGCATGCTGCGCCGTGAGACCCCAGGACTGGTTGAAGAGGGGCTTGCCGTCGTGCTCGCTGCAGAAGTCGTTGTAGGCCTTGAGGAAGTCCTTCCAGCCCGGCGCTCCCGTCGAGACCGGATCGATCGTCAGCACTCGACTCTCGAACGTGTACGAGAAGAGCGAGCTGTCGTCCTGCTCGATGCGATACCCGACATGGAGCATGTTCGGCCGAAAGCCCGTGCGCCGGTAGTAGTCCTTGGCGAACTGGAAGTACTCGCGCAGCGTGTCCGCGTACCGCTCCTCTGGGAACGCCCAGATGCTGAAGGTGTAGCGGGAGCCTCCGGAGACCTCCGGATAGCGGATCATCTGGTCGGTCGGAACCGTGTGCCGCGCTGCGATGTGCGGAAAGACGATTCCCGCCGCGGTGCGGTTGAGCGCGTTGACCAGTCGGTAGCGGACCCCGCGCGCCGGCACGTAGCGCTCGACGACCGCGCCGAAGCCGGGCATGAAGGTCTTCCACGCGAAATTGCGGGTCTTCCAGAGCCAATGGCTCGGAGAATTCGCGGCCTGATCCGCAGGGCCTGCGTAGGACCGGAACTCGACGGCGACCTTGTCGAGGTACGGGAAGATGTACATCATCATCGACTGCCCTCGGCCGATGAGCTCGGGCAGCCGTTTCGTGAACTCGTCGAGCTTGTACGCGCCGTGCTCGACCGCCATGTCCTGCAGCGGCCGCACCTTGAAGGTCGCCTCGTAGACGACTCCGAGCAACCCGTAGCTCGACCGCGCGGCCTGGAGCAGCTCCGGATCGGACTCGTCCACTTCGAGAATCTCGCCCGCAGGTGTCACCATCTTCATCGCAACACAGTAGGAGTTCACCTGCCCGAACTCCCCGGGCATCGAGGCGTCCTTGGTCGCGCAACACGCGAGGCTGCCCAGCGTGGCGTTCCCGAGCTCGATGTTCACGTAGAACTGGAGGCCCTCTTGCTCCAGTGCCTTGGCGACGTCGATCAGCATCGCGCCGGCTTCGACGGTGACGGTGTCGGTGCCGATGTCGAGAATCCGGTTCATCGGCTTCATGTTGATGACGGTTCCGCCGTCGGCCACCCCGCAAATGGTCGTCGAGTGGCCCGAGCCCCGGGCGCGGACGGGCGAGGGGTACCGGTCGGTGTCGCGCATGACCGCAACGATGTCCTCGGCGCTTTTCGCGTCGGCGACAACGCTCGCTTCCCAGTCGAGATCGCCGAACCAGTTGCGCACGTCAACCGGCTGTGCGCCGGTCTCTGATCCTGCTGTTGATTGTCCGACTTCGGTAGCCATGTCGACCCCACGCTCCCACTGAGTTGCTTACGTTGCCAGCCGCCAACACTCGCAGAGCCCGAGCCTCAATTCAAGCGACGTCCGGCCTCCTGCCGCGCGGCTAGGAGTCTTCGCCGCGCCTGAGCGCCTCGGCATCGATCGTCGAGATCATCCCGGTCCGCGCGACGATGCGCTCCGTCGAGAGCAGCACGTCCTGCAGCTGGTTCGCTTGGTCCTCGTGGAGCGCGAGCGTGCGCACGAGCGACTTCGCGCGCGCTACGTCGGCACCCCTCCGCTCGAGCCATTTCCGCCCGAAATGGTCGCCTGCGCCGATCGTCTCGATCAGCTCGTCGCTGCCCCGGTAGACCTCGACCTCTCCCTCCATGATGATGTGCACGCGCTGAACCGGGCGGACGCTCTCGGCAATGGGCTCTCCCGGCTGATAGACGTGATGCCGCACGTCGTAGGCGGCTATCTCCGAAGGTCCCATCTGGACGATGTCCCGGCCGACGAACGGCCAGATGACCCAGTCGGCGAGCAGCCGGAACTTGCGATCCCAGGACGGAATCGCGTAGCCCCAGACCACGGTCCGCCACGAGAGCCACGCGATCAGGCCCTTGAGCGGGATCCCCTTGAACGTCGCGACCGCGGTTCGGTTGCCGATCGAGATTCCCTGCCCGATGACGCCCGCGCGGTACCGGCGCAGAGGCTTCCCGCTGAGAGTGCGCGCGATGTTCTTGCCGATCTGCAGGCCGTGCTTCTTCGCGTACAGCGCGACCGGTGGGCACGTTCCACCCTTTGGATGAGGAACCGATCCGCAATCGCCTCCGGCCCAGAGGTCTGGCCGGCCGTCGACGCGCAGGAACTCGTCGGTGACGAGGCGGCCGCGCTTGTCCTTCGGAAGGTCGATGTCGTCCAGGATCGGCCACTGCTTGGAACCGACGGTGCTGACGATCGTCCGGGTCGGAATGTGGTCGCCGTTCGAGAGGTAGACCTCGTTCGGGGTCGCTCCGGTCACCCTCGTCTCGAGCATCAGCTCTACCCCGAGCTTGCGGGAGTGCTTCATTCCATACTCGACGAGCTTCGGATAGCCCCGCTCGTCTCGCTCGGCGTTCTTCGAGCCGTAGAGCTCGGGAAGCAGCGTCGGCCCCGGATGGACGACGACGACCCTGCATTCCTCGCGCTTGATCCCCTGGTACTCCCGCTTCGTCAGCCTGCGCACGAAGTCGGCCAACTCGCCCGCGAGCTCGGACCCGGAGAACCCACCGCCCGCGACGAAGAAGGTCAGGAGGCGGCGCCGTTCCTCTGGGTCCTTCTCGATGTCGGCGAGCTCGAACATCTCCATCATGTGGTTCTTCAGACGGAAGCAGTCGTCGAAGCTCTTGAGCCTGTAGGCGTGCTCGGCGAGCCCCGGATAGCCCTCGAGGTTCTCGCCGCTGCCCACTCCGACGACCGCATAGTCGTATTCGAGCTCGGAGCGCGTGCCGTCGAACCGGCTGCGTGTCACGACCTTCTTGGCGTCGATGTCGATCGACTCGATCTCGCCCACATGGAGGTCCGCCGGTGCGAAGACGCGCCGTGAGGGATTGAGGATGTTGCTCGGCAGGATGCGGCCCGTCACCATCTCGCCGATCAAAGCGTGGAACGTGAAGTAGTTGTCCCGGTCGATGACCGTGACGACGACCTCGCCTCGCTTGATGAGCCGGCGGAGCTTTGTGACGGTCGCCTGCGCCACGAAGCCACCGCCTAGGATAAGGATGTGCGGAGGCGTCGCCACAGAGCGGAGATTACTACGTGAGCGGAGGCAGGCTTTCGGACGCCGCGCGCATCGTCCTCGCCGGTATCCGGCTCGTGAACGGCACCGCCGCGCTCTTTGCCCCGGCGACGTTCGCGCGCAAGCTCGACGTCGACCCCGAGACGAACGGGCCGGCCATCTACGTGCTGCGGATGTTCGGTGTCCGCACGATCCTGATCGGAAGCGCGCTCCTCTCCCGGAACCCCCACGTCCGGGCTCAGGCCGTCCGTCTTGCTGTTCGGGTGCACGTGACCGACGCCATTGCCGCAGGAGCTGCGGGGGTGAGCCGGCAGCTGCCCGCCAAAGGAGCAAGGCTTGCCGTGCTCACCTCGTCGGTGAACACCGTGCTCGCGGTCATCGCCCGCAAGGGCTTACGCTGAGGTAGGGCCAGATCGCTACTTGAGCCAGGGCAGAGCCGCTGAGATGCGAGGTAGCGCCGCCTCCGCCGCGGTTGCTCCGTCCTCGATGTACTTCCGCCCCGCCTCCATGTTCCGCAGGCCGACGCCTGTCGGGTCGAGCTTGGGCCCGATCGTGATCACCGTCGCGTCGGTGGGCTTGGCGTCGATGCCGCGCTGCATCAGCTCGATCGAGCGCAGCAACACGCCAAGCATCGCGGGTGGACGGCCCTCGGCCGGGACGACGTCGACTTCGTGCTCCGGATTCGGAGCCCCGCTCCCGAGGTTGACCCCGATCACCGTCCCGGCTCCCATCTCGGCCGCCACGTTCACGGGGAACGGGTTCAGCACGCCGCCGTCCACGGCCACGTAGGGCCCGATTCGCTGTGCCGGATAGATGCCGGGAATCGAGATGCTCGCGAGAATCGCCTGCCAGACGAGCCCATGACGCAGCACGAGCTCCCGCGCGCTGACAACGTCGGCCGCAACCAGCGCGAGTGGATACGCCAGGTCTTCGAACCTGAGGTCGGGGCCCTCGTTTCGAAGGTACGCGCGCATCCCTCGATCCGAGAGCACGCTCGTGAACGGAATCTTGAGCTTGAAGAGATTCGGACTGAATGCATCCAGATGGTCGGCGATCTCGTCCGGGCCGTTACCCAACGCCAAGAGGCCGGCGACGGCAGCGCCGACGCTCGTACCGGCGATGTAATCGAAGTCCAGGCCGGCGTTGCGGAGAACCTCGATCACGCCCACATGGGCATAGCCGCGAATGCTGCCGGCGCCCAGAGCGAGTCCCACCTTCAGCCCCGTCAGGTCACGAGCGGCCCAGCCCAGCTCGCGCCCCGCGGCGGAGCCTCGGGAGAGGACACCCGCGCCCAGTTCCCGCGTCTCGTCGGGAGAGAGGTCGCTCACCTCGACGATGCCGACAAGATCTGCCCGGGGGCGCGTCGTCGTGCTGTTCCAGCCGCGAATCGTCAGGGCGCCGCCGGGAGTGCTCGGCGACGGATCGTCCGATGCTTCGAGCTTCACGTCGCGCGCGGTAGCAAGGCTGGTCACCGCCGAGGTATCCACTTGAACCAGGATGTGGTCGAAGACATGGAAGAGGGCCTCGAGAGTCGCGGGAAGCGCGCACTGTTCGAACTCCTCGTTCTTCGGCGCGAGCAAGAGGTCGGCCCCGACCTCGTCGATCGCCCGCGAGGACCGCCAGGGCCGCACGCCGGAGATCGTCGCTAGATCGACGAGGTCCTGGTGCGGGTCAGCGGCGAGCACGAGGAGCAGCGTCCGTTCCTGCGTATGCCAGGCCACGCTGCAGGCGAGCGCGTACCCCAAAAGGGGCGGCGCCCCACAGTCCTCGAGCAGGATCAGATGGCCCTCCCGCCCACCGACCGCCAGACGATCCGTGCGGGCCAGCCGCTCGGCCAGGATCGTCCCGAGGTTGCGGTAGACCTGAGGAAAGCTATCTGCGAGGCGTGCGAAGTCGGCCTCGGTCAAGACGATCGCCTCGAAGTCGGCTCCCGCGCGAACCGTCGCGACCGCGGGTTGCCCCGTCAGGAGCGAGATCTCGCCCACGGTTCCCCCGGGGACTATGTGGCCGACGAGGCTCTCTGATCCGTCCTGGGCCGCGATGAGGACGTCGGCGCTCCCCGCTTGCGCGATGAAGATCTCCTTCGTGCGATCGCCCTCGGCGATGACAGTCGCGCCCGGCGGATAGACCCTGTACTCCAGGCTGCCGACGACCTTTGCGAGCTCCTCGGGGGGCAAGCCTTCGAAGATCGAGAGGTGGCCGGCATGTGTTCTTCGAGGCAAGGGCAGTCCTGAGCGAGGTCGGGCGCGGGATTCTACGACGAGGACGATCGGATCGGGAGTTGACCACCTTCCGCCGCCTTGCTTTGATGGCTGGCGAGCGGCCCGCCCGACGGTGACCGCGACCTCGAAAGTAATGCGATGAGCCTCGGAGAGCGCCTGACTGAATTTGCACACAAGGTCGACCGCCGGTTCGGCTGGCACCGGCTG